>JAFGUR010000134.1 GCA_016938425.1 Fusobacteriaceae bacterium | reverse complement strand
TAATTAAATAATTAAAGTTTATTGAAAATATATAACTATTGACTTTAAAAAAGTTAAATTTATTTTTAAAAAAAATGTAAGATTTTTATATTATTTTGCTCCTTTAGAAAATCCAAATAATCTTAAATTGAATGAGTATAATTTATTACCTTATCAGGTGAATTTATCACTAGTCGAGTTTAAATCTTTTAGAACATTAAAAAAAACTTTATAAATTTTAAATGTTTTAAAACATACTCTAATTTATTAGTATCTAACAAAAAAAAGTCGGAAAAATATTTCCAACTCTTTTTTGTTTATTAAAATTCATGTCTAATAACGTCTACTAAATCAAATTTACCATTTTCATATTCATACTTAAAAATTATACAATTTGTTAATCCTTTTTTCATTATTTCTGAAGGATCTTGCCAGTGAGATAAAAAGTTTACACAAGCTCCTGCATGTGATACTGCTAAAACTGTGTTATTCCCCTCTTTTTCCATAATTTCTGTGCAAGTTTTTACCATTCTTTCTCTAACTTCTGTTAATGATTCTCCTCCAAAAGCTTTAAAAAATGTTTCGTACTCTTCTCTTGGTGGTTTTAAATCTTCACTTTCCCCTTCAAAAACGCCAAAATTCATTTCTTTCAATCCTTTTAATCTTTCGTAAGGAACTTTATTTTGAATTACTAATTCTAAAGTATCTACTGCTCTTTCTTGCGTTGAAGAATAAGCATAATCTAAAGGAATATCTTTAAAATATTCTGAAACTGTTTTTGCCTGTTTTATCCCCAATTCTGTCAAAGGTGAATCACATGCTCCTTGAATTCTGTTTCTAAGATTAAACAATGTTTGTCCATGACGCATTAAATAAAATGTTTTTTTCATTTTTATCCTTTCAAATTTAATTTGTAACTACTAGGCCATATAAAAAACTTTAAATATCGATACTTAATTTTCTATAAATATTGAAAAATATTTACATCTATGTACACTTCTATATATTAATTCTCTTCTACTCTTAAACAACGTTATTTTAAAATTTGATTTAACAAATAATTAAAATCTATAATTTTAATGTTTTCACCCTGAGAAATTGCCAGAGTATTTTCCATAGGGCTAAATAAAGCATTGCTACCTATCAATCTTGTTACTTCTACCCCAGATTTTAAATTAATAATTTGAACTGTTGTGCCTGTTCCTATTAATAAATATTCATTTTTTGGACTATAAGAAACATTGACTATACTACTATCCATTTTATCGAATTTTTTAAGTTCTTTTCCATTACTTACGTCTATAATTCTTATTATTTTACTGTTTCCAATAACTATATTTGTCCCATTTTGACTATAATCTATATAGCTTCCTTGAAAATCTTTTACTATTGTCTTTATTTTCTTTAAAATTCCTAATTCAATATTCCAAATTTTTATTGGTTCATTTATTCCTGCACTTGCCAACTCTTTACCATTTGGAGAATAAGATATAGACGTTATAACTCCTTTTTCGCCTTCTAATTTGAGTAATTTTTTTCCTGTTTTCACATCCCAAATTATTACTTGATTATCTACACTTAAGCTTGCTAATTCATTTTTTCTTGGATTAAACTTTACTGCTATAACTTCACTTTCATGTCCAATTAAGCTTTTAAACAATTTCCCTGTTTTTACATTCCAAATATAAATAGTCTTATCTTCACTCCCACTTGCTATATATTTCCCATCATAGCTATAGCTTAACGAATTAATAGTTCCCTTATGTCCTATAAAAGTTTTTAAATTTTTTCTTGTACTAACATCCCACATTTTCACTGTTTCATCTCTACTTCCACTTATTATATATTTACCATTAGGACTATAAATAAGTGCTGTTACTTCATCTTTGTGCCCTTCTAAAAGTTTTTCATAATTATAAGCTGAAAAAGCATTAAAAGATAACAACATTAATAATACTAGTATTTTTTTCATAAATTCCTCTCATAAAAATAATTTTTAAGAAAGGTGGCTCTACCACATTTCAATTTATACTAATTCATTAAGATTTTATAGCTTTCTATAAGTAAACAAGCTAAAAACTATTTTTCAATTTTGAATTTCTTTCATTTCTTTCAATTGCTAATTCTATTAGCCTATCAATAAGTTTTTCATAGGATAATCCCCTTACTTCCCATAATTTTGGATACATTGATATTTTTGTAAATCCAGGAATAGTATTTATTTCGTTAATTATTGCTTTCCCATCTTCTGTTAAAAAGAAATCTACTCTTGCCATTCCTTCACAACAAAGAGTTTTATAAGTTTCAATAGCTATTTCTTGTAATTTTTTTACTACCTCACTATCAATTTTAGCAGGTATTTCTAATAAAGCACCTTTTTCATCAATATACTTTGCTTCATAGGAATAAAAATCATGTGTTGGAATTATTTCTCCTATTGCTGAGGCAATTGGATTTTCATTCCCTAAAATTGCACATTCCACTTCTCTTCCTTTTATAAACTCTTCTACCAACACTTTATAGTCATATAAAAACGCCTTCTCCAAACCTTCTATTAACTCTTTTCTATTTGAAGCCTTACTTACTCCAACTGAAGAACCTGCATTTGCTGGTTTTATAAACATAGGATATTTTAATTTTTCTTCTACCATTTCAAAATCTAATTTACCCAACTCATATTTTTTTACTGTCACAAAGTCAGCTATAGGTATTCCTGCTTCTTTTAGCAAACGTTTTGCAACATCTTTATCCATTCCTATTGCAGAACCAAGTACATCTGCCCCTACAAAAGGAATTCCTGCAAGTTTTAACATTCCTTGAATTGTTCCATCTTCTCCATTTGTCCCATGTATTATTGGAAAAATTACATCTAATGTTTCTAACTTTCTATTTCCAAAAGTATCTAAAAATTTATTATCTCCGGGAATTAAGGCTACTTCATTTTCTGTTTTATTTAAAGATATCAATTTTGGGTTTTGCTCGTTTAAAAGATAGTGACTTCTATCATTTAGCTGCCATCTCCCCTCTTTATCTATACCAATTAAAGTAATTTCATACTTATCTTTATTTATTGCATCAATTACATTCTTTGCTGATTGTAATGCTACTTCATGTTCTGCCGATTTCCCACCAAAAATAATTCCTACACGAATTTTCTTATCCATTTGAATCCCCTCAATTTTAGTTTTGATATAAAGCACTATTTTATGTTACTACAATCAAAACTAAATTTCAAGAGTATAAAAATTTCTAATCTATCATAGCAATGGCTCTAACTGGTGCTCCGTCTGAACTTTTATATTTTAAAGGTAATGCTATAAAATTAAAATTTTTATTAACTAATTTATCAAGATTTGTCAAATTTTCTATTATTACCATATTTTTAGTTGAAAAAAGCTTTTTATGAATTTTTAAATTTTCATCATAAATTGGATCTATTCCAATCACATCAAAGCCTACACCTTTTTTATTATTTTCTAATAAATAATCTACAACTTCATCTGAAATATATGGATAATCTCCAAAATATTTTTCTGTACCCCAATACTTAGCCCAACCTGTATAAAATAATATAAATTCTGCATTATCTATTTCATTTTTATTTTTAATGATATGACTATATTCTATTTTCTCTCCTTCTTTTAACATGCTACAATCTACTACAAAACCTTTTCCTATAAAAGCTTCTATCTCAAATTCATCTAACTCTTTTTTCCCAGAAAATATATGAGAAGGTGCATCCATGTGAGTTCCTGTATGTGAGTAAAATGTAAGTAATGTTTCTTTAAAACCATGCTTTTCATATGTTGTTGCCACTTCTAATTTTGGCTTTTCTGTTCCTGGATAAACTGACATTTCACTTGAAATTAAATGTGTCAAATCTATTATTTTCATATTAAACTTTTCCTTTCTAATTCTTAGTTTCTTATTTCATTTATCGTAAAAAAATTATTTTTTCTGAAACTTCAAACTTATTCTTCGTAAATCTTTAGAATATTTTTTAATTTTTCTATATATTCAAGTCTTATGTTTTCAGGTTGAATTATTTCACACTTAATCCCAAAATTAAAAAGGCGGTCTATATAAGAAAAAGGAAAGTTAACTATATACTTATCTTTTTCTTTTGAAATAATACTTTCTTTACCACAAAGCTCACAGATAAAATCATACAGGGATTCATCTATTTTTATAATTATAAATTCTACTATGTCCTTATTTTCTAAATGAAAATTAGAATAAGAAAAATCATTTTCTCTCAAAATAAATTTTTTGTTTAAAATTTCTAGAGAAAAAATATTTGATAAATCAAAAATATTAAAATTGTTACTATCTAAGCAGAATCCTTGAAGATACCAATCACCATTTCTAAAAAATAGTCTATATGGTTCCACTTCATATGTATATTTTTGCTTCATTTCATCAAAGTAATTAAATGATATAATATTTTTTCCCTTAATAGATTCTTTAATTTTTTCTAAATTTCTAAAAAATAATCTATCTACGGTCCAAGGTGTATAATCTATTTTCATATAACTTAATTGAGCTTCTAAAGTTTCTAAATAGTCTTTTGGAATAAGGCTTTTAATTTTACCTATTGTATTTTTAAGATTAGAATTAGGTAATAATATTGATATGCTATTTAATCCAAAAATTAAATTTATTAAATCGTTTGTAGTAAAGAGATTTTTGTCTACTTTATAGTTCTCCATAATACTAATTCCACCATTTGATCCATTAGTCGTAACAATAGGAATTCCAGCTAAGTTTATCGCGTCAATATCTCTATAAATAGTTCTTTTTGTAACATTAAACATCTCTGCCAATTTAGTCGCAGTAATTTTTTTCTGTTCCATTAATATCATAATTATTGCAATTAATCTTTCTGTTTTCACATTCTCCTCCTCAAATAAATTTATTTTATAATAATGACACTATGGTGTCAACGTTAATATGATATCATTCTATATATAAACTTAAAAACTAAGGAGATAAAATGATTAAAATTTATGAAGATTTAATTCAATTTACAGAAGTACTACCTGTTGTAAATTTAGCTTGCCACCAATATTTATTAACTACAAAAGAACCTATATTATTTCATACTGGAACAGCAGCATATGCTAAAGAGCTTATCCCTCAAATCAAAAAAGTTTTGAAAAATAAAAAATTAAAGTATATTTATATTTCTCACTTTGAATCTGATGAATGCGGGGGATTGTTTCAATTGTTAAATGAATTTCCAGAGGCAATACCTGTTTGTTCTGAAATAACAGCAAGACAATTGATAGGATTTGGAATCACTTCTAATTTTATTCAAAAATTACCAGGAGAAACACTAAAAAATGATGAGTATGAATTAGAGTTCATTGAATATCCTTCTGAGGTTCATTTATGGAATGGATTTATTGCTTTTGAGAAAAAACGAAAAATATTTTTTAGTTCGGATTTGGTATTTACTTTTGGTAATTTTCATGGAGAAATTAGAGAAAGTAATTGGGAAAAAGAAGTGAATAATAGTGGTGCACTTGATATATCTCAAAAATTAGTAGATGACTTATTAAAAATAAATCCTAAATTTTTAGCTACTGGTCATGGGCCATGTGTAAAAATATTAGAATAAATAAAAAGGAGATAAAAATGAACGAAACATTAAAAACTATTTTAAATAGAAGAAGTATCAGAAAATATAAAATAGATCAAATTAATAATAATGACCTAGATCTTATCATTGAAGCTGGGAAATATGCTCCCTGTGGTTTAAATCAGCAATCATCTCATTTTACTGTTATTCAAAATAAAAAAATATTAGAAAAAATTAATAATATTTGCAAAGAATTTTATCTTAAGTCAGGTGTTAAAACCTTTGAGCAACGAGCAAAATCAGAAAATTTTAATGTTTATTATAACGCACCTACATTTATTATTGTCTCTGGAGATAAAAATTCTCCAACATACATTAATAATGGTAGTGCTTCATTAGAGAATATGCTTTTAGCAGCTGAATCTTTAGGACTTGGTTCTTGTTGGATTCATTCTTTATCAATTGTATTTCCTACAGAAGAAGGTAAAATTCTAAAAAAAGAATTGGGAATTCCTGACGATTATAACTTTGTTGGAGCAGCAATATTTGGTTACAAAAATATGGAACCCCCTCTTTCAGCTCCTAGAAAGGAAAATACTTTAAATATAATCCGTTAAACGCGTACTCTCAATTTTTATATTCAAAAACAACCTACATCTTTATTGATGTAGGTTTCTCTTACAATATTTTTGATACTTTTTCCAAATTTATTGTTGAATCTGATATCTCCTTCACTGTCTCTTCTATTTCTTTTGTAGCTTTTTCTTGTGTGTTCCCTAGCATTAACGTTTCATCTATTAATTTCTTCATATTAACAGACTTATCACTTATACTTCTCAAAATATTTTGAATTTCTCCAACATATGAACCACTATTTTCAGCCATTTTTCTTATTTCCCCTGCTACTACAGAAAATCCCTTCCCTGCTTCTCCTGCCTTACTTGCTTCTATTGCTGCATTTAGTCCTAATAAGTTAGACTTTTTAGATATATTTTGGATAAAACTTAATATATTATCTGTTTTATTTACTTCTTCCCCTACACCTTGAATTGCAAGATTTAATTCTTCTATATTTACTAATAATTTTTTTGCTGTTTTGGCTACTTCTGAAGAATTAGTTGTAAATTCTTCTGATGCTTGAGATAATTTTTCTACAACTTCAGTCAATGTTTCTTGAGCATCTAATGTTGTGCATGTTGCTATTACTCCTACCATTTCTCCAGAATCTTTTATTGGAATTGCGACTACTTTTATTGACGTTCCATAAAGCTCTTTCGGTATAATCATTTTTTCTTCTTGATGAGTTATTAAGCACTTCCCAATTGCTCCTTTTGAACTCATAGTTTCTCCAACTTTTATACCAAGGTCAAAACTTTTTCCTCTTATATAATTCAAAACTTTTCCTTCTATATCTGCAATAGCTACAGCACTATCTAATGGATTTAACTTTATAAAATCTTCTGCTCTTTCCACATAAAATTCTAAAATATTCATAATAACACCCCTCTATATCTACAATCTTCTACTTAAAGTATAACTTAACATTTTAAAAATGACAAGAATATTAAAAAATTAAAAGCTATACAATAAATATATAGCTTTTAAATCTCTGTCATTATTTAAAAAATTTCATTTCTTCATCTACTTTATCAAGATTTTCTTTTATAATATACAAATCTTCTAACTTTTTATGAATTATTTTTTCTATATCAGTCATTCCTTCATCTAATTTTTTACCAATAAAATCAATATCTCCTATTCTATGACTTATTAAATCTATATTTTGTGTTATTTCTAAAATTGCTGAAGATTGTTCTGCTGTAGAATTACTTATAAAAGAAATACATTCATTATTTTTATTGGTTATATCTACTATATTTTCTATTCCACTTTTTACATTATTTGTTATTTTGCTTCCTTCTTTTACTTTTAAATCTACAGAATCATTTGTATTTTTTACTCCTACTATTTCATTTCTTACACTACCTACTATCTCAGAAATTTTATCAGTCTCTTTACTTGTTTGTTCTGCAAGCTTTCTTATCTCCTCAGCTACAACTGTAAAACCTCTACCTGCTTCTCCTGCCCTTGCTGCCTCAATAGAAGCATTTAAAGCTAATAGGTTTGTTCTTTCAGATATACTTTGAATTGCGTCAACTATTCCACCAATATTATTTGAAAGATTTATAAGTTTATCAATGCTCCTATTGGTTTCCAACATACTATGATTTATTTGACTCATAGTTTGGTATAATTCTTCTACCTCTCTATAATTATCTTGTGCAATACTTGTAGCATTTTCTGAAGATTTTCTAGTTTCTACTATATATTCAGATATTTCATTAACAGAAGCATTCATTTCTTCTACACTAGCTAAGGCATTTTGAGTAGAAGTATTTTGAACAGATACACTTTCAACCATTTCTTTCAAAAATTCTATCTGCTGCATAAGTCCATTTTCTATTTGAATATAAGAATTTTTCAAATATTTACTTTCTTTTCCATTTACAACATTATCCATGTCATAAGTAAGCATATCTTTTTGCCTGCCAACTTCTTCTAATTCCTTTTTAACAGTTGTAATTATACTTCCAATCTTTTCAACTAAACTATTATATTCATTAGCTAAAGTTAAAAAAATTCCCCTTTCCTTTACTTCTACCTTACTAAAATCACCCTCAACAAGTTTTTGGAAAGACTTAACAAAAGACTCTATAGGTCTTCCTATTCTTCTTTTTATATAATTTATCATTATATAAGTAACAATTGCTGAAATAATTAAAGAAACTACCAATCTTAACATAAAGGAATTAATATCACTCTTAATATCTGCAACTGAAATATCTGTTTGAACCCATCCTACAATATTTCCAGTACTATCCTTAATAGGTGATACTGCTGAAAGTAAGTATCCCCATGTTTCATCTTTATAAATATCTGTATATCCTTTTTCCTTTTTTTCAAACCAATTCAATAATTCTTTATTTATATCAACATCTTCGCTTTTATAGTCTGAAAAATCCTCTGTATTTGGATCTGAGCCATCTACAATATAAACTATCTTATCCCCCTCAACAATTATTGTTGTCAAATATTTTACACCAGTATCGTGAAGATTTTTATTAAGTTTTAATCTTAGTTCCTCATAATAAGGATTATTTTTCCCTTCTTTTACAACTTGTGCAAATTTCTGAGAGTCAATATTATTAGCTACACTAACTGCTATTCCTGTAGCCTCTGACCCTGCACCTTTTCTTGCAAAATTATTAATTCCAAAGTAATCTGTAATACCAATCATTACCAATACAAAAATCATTATAAAAAAAGATACATTTAGAAAAGACATTTTAAACTTTGCTTTATTTTCCATAAAAACCCCTTTTTCGTTTTATTTCTATAAGTTTAGCTCATTTTTGATGAGAATAAAAATAAATTTTCTTATAAATATTTATATCTTTTATAATTTTAATCTAATAAACATTTTATTTATCCTAAAAAATATTTATCCCTAATTCAGTCAATTCTAATCTAGTATTTCAAGTATTGATTTCATTGAATTTTCAAATTCATTTTCATTATTATTTTTAAAAATTAATAAGTCATCTTTTACATTTGGATCATCTAAATTATTAGGAATTTCAAAATTACAAGATTTTATATACTCATCCCAATTTTCTAATTTCCATGTATCTCTGTCCGAATTTCTTTCTATCATTCTTTTATGAACTATTTCCGGAGATGTTTCAACCCAAACTACCACAAGATTTGCAGACTTTTCTTTTAATTTTTCTTTCAAATTATTAATATAGTTCATATCCCTTATCTCACGAGTAAAAGGGGCATTAATAAGAACTATATCATCATATTCTAATGCCTCTAAAGCTAACTCAACTATACAATCATATTCAAAATTTCTTATATTTTCTTCAAAAAAATCACTACTTCTATTATATTCTTCTCCTGCTACTACAAAAATTTGTTTAGATAAAGTAATTAAAGTATCTTTATCTAAATAAACTACATGTTTAAGCCTTTTTGCTAATTGTTTAGAGATATAAGTTTTCCCACATGCTGGTGGTGAAGTTACTAAAATCAATTTTTTATTCATGCATAATCTCCTTGTATAAATTTATTTCTACAATTTTAATCTATTTTTTTTTAAAATGAAAGAAGAAATTTCTAATTTTCTTGCTCATAATCCAATTTAATGATATATTCTACTGAAAAAGCGACCTGAAAGGAAATTATATATGAATTTTAGAAAAAGTAATGAAAATGATATAAATAAAATTATGGAAATGATTGAAGAGGCTAAAGAATACTTTAAATCTAATAATATAGACCAATGGCAAGATGGATATCCTAACTATCAAATTATTTTAGATGATATAAATAAAGGCTATAGTTTTGTTTTTATAGAAAAGGATAATATAGTAGCCTCTGTAGCTGTTTCCTTTGAAGGTGAAAATACTTATGATAAAATTTACGAAGGGCAGTGGTTAAGTATTCAAAGTTATTGTGTTATTCACAGATTAGTTGTTGATTCTAGACTAAAAGGAAATGGAATATCTTCAAAAATTATTAAAAAAATTGAAGAAATTTGTTTAGAAAATAATATTCATAGTATTAAAATTGACACTCATAAAAAAAATCTCTCTATGCAGAAACTTTTGAAAAAGAATAATTTTTCTTATTGTGGAATTATTTATTTAGAAAGTAAAGCTCCTAGAGTTGCTTTTGAGAAATTATTTTAACTTAAAAGGAGCAATAAATTTTGCTCCTTTAGCTTCTAAACCTCTATAATAACCCCACCTATAGAAACTCCAGCTGAAGTCCCTATAACCATAATTTTATTTCCTTTTTTTAATCTTCCACTCTCTTTCAAAATATGCCAAGATAATGGCATACAGGCAGAGATGGTATTTCCATAATCTTGGACTATTTTTACGATTCTATTCTCATCTTTTGGCCATAGCATTTTATCTCCAACAAGTTTCATAGCCAATTCGCTACCTTGATGCGGAACAACAAAGTCGATGTCATCCATAGTACAATTAGCTTCTTTTAACAATTCTTCTACAAATTTTGTGCCATATTTCATTGATAACCTTACAACTTTTTTGCCATCCATACTGAATGTAAAATCCTTTTCTCCTCTTTTTTCATATTCTCTAGGATGAATAAAGGCTCCTCCACCTCTTATTTCAGTAAAATGTGCTCCTTCACTATAGGTTTCTATTTTGGAAGCAAGAATTTTTGAACCAATTTTTTCTTTATCTTGTGATATTATAAAAGCAACAGCACCATCTCCAAATAAAGAACTATTTTCAAAATTGGAAAAATCCAATCCAATAGAAGCAATTTCAGATGATACTATTACTATGTTTTTAAATCTTCCCATTTCCAATGGATAACTTATCATATCTAACCCAACCAAGAAACTTAAACAAGTAGAATTTATATCAAAGGCTGTTACCCCTGTTCCTTGTAAGCCTAATTCTTCTTGGATTAATGATGCATTGCATGGAATTGGCTGCTGTTGAGTTCCACTTGTAGCAAGAATCAAATCAATCTCAGATAAATCCAATTTTGCATCTTTTAAAGCTTCTTCTATAGCATATTTTGCCATTAATGAATTTGTTTCATTTTCAACATAATATCTTTTTTTTACTCCTGTTCTTTTTTCTGTTGTTCCTTCTTTTATTCCATATATTTTGTCCAACTCTTTAGACTCTACAATTCTTTTAGGAATATATTTCCCAGTTCCTCTTAAAATAAAATTTCTTGTCATATATTTCTCCTATTTTTTAATTAATTTGTAACTACTCAGCCATATAAGAGCTTTAAACGTTATTTATAGCGAGAAGGGGGGGAGTTTACGGGACGAAGCCAGCACCCACCGCAAGGATTACTCCTCGCGACTTCTCTAAAACTTTAATTTTAGAGTTTCTATTATACCTGAGTAATTACATTAATTTAACTCTTTCAAAACACTATAAATATTAAATACTGTTGTATTTTCATAAATATCCATCATTTTATTTGTAAATTCTTTATTTTTTCCTTGAAAAAATTTTTCATCAATTTTGCTTACAAGTAAAATAAATCCCAAAGAATCTCCTCCTAAAGAATAGAAGTCTTTTGATATGTCAAATTCTTCTACTTCCAAAACATCTTTAAAAATACTAACAATCATTTCTTCTTTCTCACTTAAAGCTCCTAAGTTAAATTTAATATTTTCTTCATTATCTTTAAGATTATTTTTATCAATTTTTCCATTAGTTCCAATTTCTATTTTATCTACTAAATTAAACTTATTAGGAATCATATATTGAGGTAATATTTTTTTCAGATAATTTTTCAATCTTTCCAAATTACTATTAGTATTTTCCTTTAAAACTAGAAAAGCTACTAATTTATGAGTATCGTATTCAACAAAAACTTCTAATGTCTCTTCGAAAGTTTTTATACTTTTTTCTATTTCCTTAAGATTTACTCTATTTCCTGATATTTTAACTTCATCATCTTTTCTTCCCAAAAAAACAAAATCATTATTTTCATCTAAATAAACAAAATCTCCTGTTTTATAAAAAATCCTTCCTTCTACCTCAATAAACCTATCTTTTGTAAGCTCTTCTTTTAAATAACCCTTTGCCAACACTTCACCAGAAATATAAAGTTCCCCTTTTTCTTTAGGATTAATAGGTTTTTTGTTATCATCTAAAATTAAAACTTCTGTATTCCAAATAGGTTTACCTATAGGAACTATTTCTTCCACCTGGTCCTTGTATTCATAATAGACACAAGAAACTGTTGCCTCTGTAGGCCCGTATTCATTGATAATTCTTACATTTTTTTTATCTAAAATCTTTTGCAAATCCTTTTTATATAATTGTTCTCCACCAATAATAAAAGTCTTGAAACTATTACTTTCATAGCTTATACTATTCAAAATTTTTAAATGACTTGGAGTAAATTTCAAACAATTTAGCTCATCATCTTCTATAATATCCTTCATTATCAAATGGTTTATATTGTCCCTATAAATCTTAATTTTCCCTCCTGCAATCAAAGGCAAGAATATAGACGTTACAGTAAAATCCACTGAGGTAGAAGAAAATAAAGGCATTCCTTTAAAGTCTTTGGATAAAAAAGTTTCTTTTGCCCAGAACAAATGATTAATAAGGCTTTTTTCTCCTATTTCACAGCCTTTTGGAATACCCGTAGAACCTGATGTAAAAATTATATAGATAGAATCATTTTCTCTTTTATCAAATTTTTCAAAATCTTCAAAGTTTAAATCAATATTTTTTAAAGATAATTTTCCCCCCAACTCTTTCTCTTTACTTATAATTTCTCTTACTCCACTTTCTTCTGAAATTAATTTTATCCTTTCAAAGGGCGTAGTTGTATCCACTGGAATATAAGTTATCCCTGCCTTTATAAGCGCAACTAAACTTAACACAAACTCTATACTTCTATCAAGATGAACAATTACCTTATTTTCTTTTATATTTTTGTTAAAATAATAAGCTAAATTATCAGTAAGTCTATGAAGTTCTCCATAACTAAGCTTTTTTTCCCCTTCTACCAAGGCTACTTTATCTTTATTTTCCAAGAAATTTTTTACTAATATTTCAGAAAAATTAAAAGGCTCAGTCAATTTTTTTCTTGTATTATTTATAATTTTGTAAATATCTTTTCCTTCCAAATTATCTTTGGTTTCATGTAATATGTTTCTTATTTGTTCTTGATTATAAAATTGTTCATAGGATACTATTACTATTTCCGTTATTTTTTCACCATTTTTTTCTGTTTCCAAGGGAACAATTGTAATTGGTGCCAGTGGTTGATGCATAGGAATTGGAGAAAGTTTTATAGCTTTAAAAGTGTCATTACTAAAATTTTCTAAATTCACTTTTCCCAAATGAGAAATAATTCCATTTATCATTACTTTATTTTTAAATTTTGAATATTTATCTACAACCTTCAAGAACCCCTTAAACATAACGCTAGGTAACTTTGTCAAAAGTCCCAAATCTATTTTACTTATATTTAATTCTTTATTTTCTGATAACTTATACAAAAGTTGCTTATTTATATTTTGTATACTTTCATCTTTTTCAAATTCAAGGAAAACTGGAAAAGTCAAATTGGAACTAATGTTATTACCAATATGCCTTCTTGCGTCTACAGGTATCATAAAACGTCTTTTATTTCCTATGGAATTATCTGAAATTATCTTTGCAATTTTAGGAACAATCATTTTATGATGACCGTAAATAGTTATTTTATCTCTAGTTTCTATATAAAAATCTTTATTTTTCCAATGCTTAAAATCAATATCTAACTTTAAATCCTTATCTTTAGGTTTATACGATTTTTCTTTCAATAATTCTACGTCACTTCTATCTTCTCTATCCTCAATAAGTTTCTCATTCTTAAGTGATTTGAATATATTCTCAACCCAAAGAAAAACTCCCTTTGCATCTGCTAAACCGTGAAAAACTTGAAATACAATTTTCATTTTTTCTTCTTGAAAAATAATAATTCTTGTCAACTGGTCTTGTGGCAATTTTTCTTTTAAAAGTTTATTACCTTCTAACTTTTCTCCAGCTAAAAGTAAAATATTTGGATATTTTTCTCCTTCTACCCATAAATTTCCTTTCCTCGTAGATTTAAATATTGGTAAAAAATCACAAGCTTTTTTTACTGCTATTTGAAATTCTTCTAAATTTATATTTCCTTCTCCTTCTAAAATATATTGAATATTAAAAGGTGTAAAAGCCTCTTCTAACTTTATATATAGTTTTTCACTATCATAAATCTTTCTCTTAAACGACATTAAAAAATCCTCTCTGAAAACCTAAAAATTAAATTTTCTTTTAATTCTTATTAGCTTTTTACCTTTTTCTCTAACAATTTTTTCTAATAAAATAGAAACCTCCACCTCTTCTATATCATAATAAATAAAGAGTTTTTCAAAACTTTCTTTTACTAAGTCAACATTTTCAATTACATTTGTATCTAAAACTATGCTAATTTTTTTACTTTCTTCTTGAATTACCCAATAATCTTTTAAATCAATAGCAACTTTAATGATAGTATTTCTAATAAAATCAGGGAAAATCATAGTTTTCTCCCTTTTTTTATTTAAAAACTCAAAATATTCATCACTTCTACCTTCTATCCCATCTATTACCATAAATCCCTTTAAATTTTGTTTATTTTCAACAAGAATATCATTTAATCTATATCTAATAAAAGGCTGAACTTTTCTATTTAAGTCAGTAATTATAGGTATAAATCTTGTTTTTTCTTTATCTATATATTCTTTTTCTATATACACTAAATCTTCATTTATATGAATTAAATGGTCGCCATAAGTACAAGCTATAAACCCTTCTGTAGCTTGATATATATTATAGTTTGGTACTTTAAAAGTGTTGATGATAAAATCTTCAACACTTTTTTCTAAAGTTTCTGCTATAGTCATAGTTTCTATTAATGGATATTTTTTATTATTTTTAATTGAATATTCTGCAAGAAGCCTCAAAATAGAAGGCTGTCCAATAATTATTGTAGGTTCAAACTCATTAAGTTCTTTAACATTATCATCAAAGTTCTTAAAAATATCAAAAAACTTAAACTTAAAATAAAAACCTCCTACAGATTGGTATAAATTACTATTTGCTCTCATAAAAAAAGCTATTCTTTTAGGTTTAAAAAAATTCTTTCTTAAATGTCCAAGTTTGGCAAAAACGGCTCCCAACCATTTAATACTTTCTTTTTCATCAAGAAGAAAAATCCCTCTATTTCCTGAAGTCCCCGAAGATAAGCCATAAGTTATATCTCCTTCTTTATTAGAAAATATCCTTGTTTCTTCAGCTTTCAAAGCTTTTTGAGTCATCTTTTCCAAATTAAGTTTTCTTGTGTTCATCTTATCAAATTCTTTAAGCATTAATTCTTTGTCTATAATAGGAAAATTTTCTAATTTAATTTCTTTTCCCTTTAAAATTTCCTTGTAATAGGGAGACTTTTTAGCTATAAATTTCAAATGAGAATTAAGTTTTTTCTCTTGAGTTTTCTTAAATAATCCATAAAAATTTTTAGATAAGAAAAAATAAAATTTTGCCTGTATATATGCTCTTAAAAAAAGTAAAAATTTCATATTTTATTCTCCTTCAAAAACTTCATGGGTAACAATTATCTTAACATCTTTAAAATCTTCTACAAATTTCTTCATATTTTGAAAGGTTTTTTCAGCTTCCACTTTATCCCAACTAATCATCTTTAAAGTTTTTGATAATTTATCATCTAAAAACAAATTCTTTTCTGAATAAATTGCATCAGCCACATAAAAAAAATTATATTCTGGCACATAAAATCCAAATTGATAGGGACTATGACCAAATAAAGAAAAAGCATAAATGGATTTATCTCCAAAAATATCGTATACTTCCTCAAAATATTCGTTAAATTCCTCTGATTTTAAAGTGCTTTCCAAAGAAATAAATTCAAAGGATTTAGGTAATAACTCCTCTAAAAAAGCATTTTTCACCTTTTTTACAGAACTCAATTTTTTATATAAACTTAGCTCCCTTTCACTTGCAAATATCTTATTATTAGAAAGTTCCTTCAAAGAACCTATGTGGTCTGGGTGAAAATGAGATATCAAAATATTCACACTTTCATCTAACTTTAAATCATTTAATCTAAAAGTTTCTTCTAGTGATAAAATATTTTTTTCTACAGGAGTAACATATCTCATAAATCGTTCTGGAAAGTTTTTAGTACTTTCATAAAATGAATTGCTATATCCTGTATCTATTAAAATTTTTCTATTGTTTATTTCTAAGTATATACAATAAGCTGGTATTTCATAAAACTTATTTAATGCTCTTTTATCTATTGTTTTCCCAAAGGCTCGGCAAGAACCCTGTTTCAAAATTTTATACATATTACTCCTTTAAATACACTTTGGCTACCTTATAGAATACTTTCCCAAACAATTTTGAAGGTATAATTCTTCCAAAAAATACCATTAATTTATTAATCTTTCCTACAATGATTTTCCTTTTTTTCTTTTCGATTGCTTTCCGAACCTCTTTTGCTACAAATTCTGGTGTACAGATAAAAGCACTTCCTAACTCCTTTTTAGTATTGTTAAAAACCATATCTGTTGCTACAAATCCTGGACTTACAGTCAATACTTTTATTCCTTTTCTTTTAAATTCCTCATAAACTCCGTAAGCAAAGGTTTTTAAATAATTCTTGGTAGCAAAATACAATGTACATCCTGGGCCGAAAAAATATGAAGCAATTGAACCTATATAAACAATATGGGTTTTATTTTTTTCAAAAGTTTCCATTAATAAATGCGTTAATCTTGTGGGAACAATGGCATTAACATTCAATATATTATTTATCTCCTCTTCTTTCATATTACTAAAGTCTTTACCATAAACAACTCCAGAATTATAAATAAATATATCTATTTTTATTCGTTTCAAATACTCACAAAGAGCTTTAATATCTTGTTCATTAAGCAAGTCACATTTAAAAACTTCTGCGCTTCCACCTTTTTCTTCACACACTAATTTTGTTTTTTCCAAATTTTCTTTATCTCTACTTACCAAAATTATATGTTTATTTTTTTTAGCTAATTCCAAAGAAATAGCTTTACCTATTCCCTTTGAAGCTCCTATTATTACTATATTTTCCATAGGTTTTTTTCACCATCCCAGCTTTTCATATTATCTTCAATTATCTCATCAAAACTTTTTAAAGGTTTATACCCTTTTTTTACTGCTTTTTCAGTATTAAAAGTCATATCATAGTATAAAAGTGATAATGTTTCTTCTGAAACAACTGGTTCTTTAGTTTTGGGAGTTATTATTTTTAAAAACTTAGCTAATTTTTTTAGTAAATCAAAAGAAACTTTTGCTCCTTTTACTGGAAAATCAGCATATTTTTGAAAAATTTCTAAAGCTTCTTTTATCTCTATATTTCCATCACAAAGATTGTATATTTCAATCCCTCTTGCCTCTTCTACCATCAATTTACATATGAAACTAGTAATAGACTCTATATATGTAAAAGATAATTTTACCCTTCCTTCCCTAAAAATTGGGACACCTATTTTTTTATTAGCTTTCATAAGCTTAGGCCAAATAGTCGTATCATTTTTTCCAAAAATGGCTCTTGGTCTTAAAATATATGCTTTTTCTAAGGAGTCTTTTACTTTTATTTCGCTTTCATACTTGGTAGAAATATAGTTAGAATTTTTTATATAGTCAAAATCTATCTCTGAATTCTCAATAATATCATATTGATTTTTATCTTTAGCAAAAATACTTGGAGTAGAAATATATATTAATAAAGCATTATTTTTTTTAGCCAATTGAATTATATTCTCTGTTGATAAAATATTTGACTTATAAAACTCATCATAAACCCCATAAGTGTTAGATAAAGCTGAACAATGGATTATGATGTTAAAATTTTCCTCTTTTAATCTTAGTGTAAAGTCCTTATCGCTCAAATCTCCTTTTATCCAATTTAGATTTTTTATATTTAACATTTTATTCTTATTTCTTCCTAACCCATAAACTTGATAATTTGGATATTCTTCAATTATTTTTTTCGCTACATTGTTTCCTAAAAATCCTGTAGCTCCTGTTATTAAAACTTTCATTTTAAAACTTCTCCTAACTAAACTTTATTTACAAATAAAATCAACTTATAAATTAACATGTTTTATCATATTCTATAAAAAATATCAAATAATAATTTTTAAATCTATAGTTTACATAAGTATTAAAAAAAGAAGTCAAAGCTTCTTTTTCATATATTTAAATATAATTTTTACTCAAAAATAAACCACACATTTTCTATCAAATTATTCTTAATCTCATATACAGCAACTGCTTTTACTACTTCATTAACTTTTAAACCCCTAACTTCTTCTTCATCAATTACCTTATTCCCAATAACTATTCTATTTTTCAATTTTGCATTTACTTTCAAAACTTCAAATCTTTCTTTATAATTGTTTCTTAAGGCTTCTTCCCCTTCCATAATAATATTGTTATTTAGTAAATT
>JAFGUR010000133.1 GCA_016938425.1 Fusobacteriaceae bacterium | reverse complement strand
GTTACGAGATAAAAATCAATTATTTTTTTTAGTTTTAATTATTAGTTCGAGTAATTTTGAAATTATAGATAAGAGGGTGAATTAAATTATGGTTAATTTTGATTTAGTCATAGAAATGGTTAATACTATTTGTAAAGGAGACGTATCTAATGGAATGAGTTTTAATGAGTTTTGTGTTAAATTCTATTTAGAAACGAAGATACTACCTTTATCAAAATTTTTAAGATTAAAGGGTTATTCAAGTAAAATACCTAAAATAATGAATACCAGAAAAGCTGGAGAAATAATTTTTGAAAGTAAAAACAGTAATGAAATATTAGAATTATTAAAAAAAGAAGGGTTTTCTGAAATACCCCAATTAAATTACAGTTCAATAATGATTTTAAGGAAAACTTCTTTAGACAGAAATTGGATAAAGTTAATATCATACTTAAAGGGTGAGGGAACCATAGAACAAATAGTTAGAAATAATAAGAAAATTCTTCTCCCTGAGGAAAAAATTAAAATTAATGAATATTTACAAAGTGAGTTAAATCTTAATTCTACGGAATTATCTTGGCTACTAAATAAATTTGAAAAAATATTAAGTGAAAAAAAAATATTGAATTCAATAAAAAAATTAGTTTAAGTAATTTTTATTCTTACAAAGAATAATACTTCGATATGGACGTTTTGAAAACGAAAAAGAGGCGTAGTTTAAGCCTCTTTTAGAAATGTCATTCAATTTTATAGAATACTTTTTGTGACTTCAAGTAGATAATTTTTGTATTTTCCAAGATATCCATTAATTATTACTAGTCGTTTTTTAGATAATCTAAACTTTAAAAGAACTGGAGAATGCCACTGGATTGGCAGATGCACAGAAATTGTAGACTCTAATTAATCCTTAATAACGAGTATTCTTCGTTACCTAAAATATTTTTAAGTTCTTTTAGTTTGATGGTATTTGTAAAGTAGATGTATTCTTCAGCTATTTGTTCTATTTGATAGGAAATTTTTTCTAATTCCGGGAAAGTCTTTCCTACTCTAACATAATATTTTCCGGAGAATTCGTTTTCTCCAAGAAGTATAGCATCTTCTTCTATATTAAAATAATGCCTGTCTTTGTATGTACACTTTAATGCTGCTTTAACAATATCAGCAACTACAGCAGATGCAGTTGCTTCTTTCCCTGCTCCTCTACCATAGAAAAGAGTTTTTCCAACATAATCTCCTTCTACCTCAACTGCATTAAATACTCCTTCAACATTACTCAATAAATCTTTTTTATTAACCAATGTAGGTTCAACACTTATTGAAATACTATTGTTATTTTGAGATGCTGCAGCTATTAATTTAATAGAGTAACCTAAAGATTCTGCTAGTTTCAAATCACTCAATTTAATTTTTGTTATCCCATTTGTCAAAATTTTCTTTACATCAACTGTTTTATTAAAAGCTAATGAAGCCAGTATGCAAATTTTATGGGCTGCATCAATTCCTTCAATATCAAATGAAGGGTCAGCTTCTGCATAGCCTTTTTCCATAGCATCATTTAGTACCGTATCAAACTCTAAATCATTATGACTCATTTCGGATAAAATGTAATTGCAAGTTCCGTTAATAATACCACGAATTCCAAGAATATTGTTAGCAACTAAATTTTCCAACAATGGAGCGATTATAGGTATACCTCCACCAACAGAAGCTTCGTAAAATAAATTAACATCTTTTTCAATAGCTCTGGAAAAAATTTCTTTTGGATGTTTTGCTATTAAGGCTTTATTAGCAGTAATAACATTCTTTCCTTTATCGATTGCTTCCAAAATTATTTTTTTTGCTAAATTATCTCCTCCTATTAATTCTACTATTGTATCTACATCTGGATCATTTAAAATAGTTTCATAATTTTTAATTAATGTTGTTTTATCAAAGTTGTTTGGAAAAACTTTGTCATGATCTAAATCACAAGCATATTTAATCTCTATATCTGCCCCTTTAGCTTTCAAGTTTTTGCTTTCATTAACTAAAATTTCTAAAACACCTAATCCCACAGTACCAAGTCCTATTATACCAATTTTCATAAAAACCCCCTGAATTAAAATTAAAATTATTTACTTAAATCTCTTATATGGGAAATACTATCCATAATCTTTTTTGTAGTATCAACTTTATTCATTGTATATAAATGTATTCCATCAATTCCCCATGATATTAAATCTATAATTTGTTCAATAGCATATGCAATCCCAGCCTCTGTGAGTGCCTCCGGTTTATCTGCGTATTTTTCCAAGATTCTTTGAAATTTGGGAGGTAACGAGCAACCGCATAAAGAAGTTATTCTTTTTATTTGTTTAGCATTGGTTACGGGTATTATTCCCGCTGAAAATGGAACGTTAATTCCAATTTTATCAGTTTTATCTTTAAATTTATAAAGCAATTCATTGTCGAAAAAAATTTGAGAAATTAAAAAGTCAGTTCCTGCATCAACTTTTTTCTTTAAATTAAATAAATCCATTAAATCATTATTTTCATAATGAGTTTCGGGATAATATGCTCCTGCAACACAAAAATCATTTTTTTTTAAATAGGCGGTTAAATCACTTGCATAAGTGAAATCTCCATTATGCTTATCTTTCTCATCCATATCTTTAGGGAAATCTCCTCTTAATGAAAGAATATTTTCAATATTATTGCTTTGATATTCTTTGATAATTGAATCAATTTCTGATTTTGAAGCCCCAACACAGGTTAAATGAGCTAAACTTTCTATATTATATTTATTTTTTATGAGAGAAGCAATTTCAACTGTCTTACCTCTAGTAGATCCCCCTGCCCCATAAGTAACACTTACAAAATCTGGATTAAAAGTTGCTAAATCATGGATAGTATCATAAATCGTTTCAATACTATGATTGGTATTAGGTGGAAATACTTCAAAGGAAATAACAGGTCTATTTTTATTGTACATATCTTTTATTTTCATATTTACCTCCTAAATTTGACTTTTAATTAATGCTTGTTCTAAGTCCCATATCAAATCATCGATATTTTCTAAACCTACCGAAATTCTTACAGTTTCTGGTTTCAAACCACAAGAGGCTTGTTGCTCTATACTTAATTGCCCATGAGTTGTACTTGCAGGATGAATAATAAGTGATTTAGCATCAGCAACATTTGCTAAATGTGAAAATATTTGTAGGCTATCTATAAATTTTCTTCCGGCTTCTACTCCACCTTTTATTCCGAAAGTAAAAATAGAGCCAACTCCGTTTTTATAGTACTTTTCAACCAGACTGTTATCCGGATGTGATTTTAATTCAGGATAACTAACCCATTCGACATATTGACTTTTTTCTAGGTATTTAACAATTTTTCTGGCATTTTCTACATGTCTTTCTAATCTTAAAGACAATGCTTCTATTCCTTGCAAAATAAGGAAAGAGTTAAAAGGACTTAGGCAAGCTCCGGTATCTCTTAAAAGTCTGACTCTTGCTTTTGCAATAAATGCAGCAGGTCCTAAATCAGAAAACTTTAATCCATGATATCCTGGATCCGGGGTTGTAAAATTTGGAAATCGACCACTTGCCGACCAATCAAATTTTCCACCGTCCACTATTAAACCAGCGATTGTTGTACCATGGCCTCCTAAGAATTTTGTTGCCGAGTACACTACTATATCCGCCCCATGCTCCAAAGGTTTAAATAAGTATGGAGTAGCAAATGTATTATCAACAATTAGAGGTATTCCATATTTGTGTGCAATTTCTGCGACTTTTTCCATGTCTACAAGAGTTGCATTAGGATTTCCTATTGACTCAACGAAAAATGCTTTTGTTTTTTCAGTAATAGCTTTTTCAAAATCATCAGTATTATTATAATCAACAAATTTTGTCTTTATTCCAAAATCTTCAATTGTATTAGCAAGAAGATTATATGTTCCGCCATATAAATTTGTTGCAGCAACAATCTCATCACCGGCTCTGGCTATATTTAGTAAAGCATACGTAACTGCTGCAGTCCCGGAAGCAACAGCTAATGCACCCACACCGCCTTCCAAAGCGTTAATTCTTTTTTCTAAAACATCGGTTGTTGGGTTCATTATTCTAGTATAGATGTTTCCTTCTTCCTTTAAAGAAAATAAATTAGCTGCATGCTCACTACTATTAAAAACGTAAGATGTTGTTTGATATATAGGAACAGCTCTAGAGTTAGTTGAACTATCAGGATTTTGTCCTGCATGTAATTGTAACGTTTCAAATTTTAAATTTTCTTTCATTTTGTACCTCCCAGATTTTTAAAAAAAAGCCCTTCCTCAGTGAGAAAAGGCTTTGAGCATATTCAAAGGCACTTCTCTCATCTCCCGCATTTTGCGCTGGAATTAGCACCACACCTTAGGCAGGTTGCTGAAGTTTCAAAGGGCCAGTCCCTCCACTTCTCTTGATAAGAGCTATTATTTTGGACAATTATACTATTATTTTAGCACCGTGTCAAGAATTTCTTAAAATAAAAGAGAAAGTATTTTTTATTAGTTATATATTTTATATATGCAAATTATGCTTGAACAAAAATTTTTCTAATACGAACAAATGTGCTAGAAATAATTTCTAAAAGTCTTGCGTTACTCAGAAATTAATAAAGGTTAGATATCTTATAGTTAATACCGAGGTTTTTTAGCCATTCTAATAAATAAAAATTTGACTTTTCTATACCTATGCAGTAAACTTTTATTGCAGTCAATTTCACTAGTATTCTTAATAAGAGTACTATGGTAAAGTCTTATTATAGGCAGGTATTGTTGATAAAGAGAAAGAAAATTTATATAATTAAAACTAAGTATTTAAAATTTTTAAATAGTGATTGCTGAAAAATATAAATGCTATGATTTTATTGATGCCCAGAATAGTTTTCAGTGAATAAATATTGTTTTTTTACAATTTTTATTAAAAATCAAGCATTCAAACCTTTGACTACGCGTCCAATTCTCGTAAACGTGACGTTTAATCCCTTGTAAATTATATTACAAAAATATTTATGCTGAATTATAAGGTTTCCAGCAACCGTTGCTGGTCGGGTTTAGATAATCTTAGTTCTGGAAGAACTTAGATATATCTTATGGAGAGCCAAAGGTGATAGTTGGGCAGACGCCCAAGAGTTTCAAAACTACTTCTAATTCAGTAGGCTCTAATTGAATTAATCATTTCCAAAAATATTGACATATTAAAACATAATAAAATAATTTTTTTGAAGAAGAGACTTTTTGCGTTGACCTAGGTTACTGTGTACATAAAAGCTAGATAGTCATCTCCTCAGATAACTAAATTAATACAATATAGGAGGTTATTAAAATGAATAAAAGAACAAATGAGGTAAAGTTTGCCGGGAATTATGTTACGATATTAGGAAGTGCTTTAAACATAGGAGATGCTGCTCCTAATTTCACTACTTTAAAAAACGACTTATCTCTTTTTAGTTCATCGGATTTGAAAGGGAAGATTAAGATTATTTCTGTTGTACCGTCTGTTGATACCGGAGTCTGTGCTCTACAAACTATAAGATTTAATAAAGAGGCTTCAAATTTTGACGATGTAAAAATTATTACTATTTCAGCCGATTTACCCTTTGCACTAAGTCGATTTTGTGGTGCTAACGGAATAGAAAATTCAATAACCGTATCTGATCATAAAGATTTGGATTTTGGTTTTAAATATGGTTTTGTTATTGAGGAACTTAGGTTACTTACTAGAGGAATAGTTGTCATTGATAAAAACGATGTAATTCGTCATATTGAATACGTTTCTGAAATTACGGAACATCCTAATTATGATGAAGCCCTTAAAATCATAAAAAATATATAAATTTTTCAGAGTTTTTAATTATGACATTAAACAAAAGTGAATGATATTGTAAAGGGCATAACCCATATTTTAAAAATAAAGGAAGTGCCCTAATTTTTACAATTAAATTAATTGCATTTCATAATTTAATCCCCAAGTTACACCGAATTTATCTACAATTTCAGCATATGATGAACCCCAATTTGTTTCTTTTATTTCGGAAACAATTTTGTTACCCTCTTTTAATTTTGAATAAATTTCTTCAAATTCAATCTCGTTAAAAAACTCAATCATTATAGTAATATTATTACCTATTTTTTCATCAATTTTATCAGATAAGTATATTGTATCTTTTCCTATCATTAAAATTGAAGAAAAAATATATTTGTTTTCCTTTTCGCTACATTTAATATTAACTTCTTCATAACTTACAGTTTGTAAAATTTCCCCGTTAAATATATCTTTATAATAAGTAATTGCTTCCGAACAATTCCCATTAAAACAAAGATTTGGAATAATTTTCATTTTGGTGCTCCTCTCAAACATTTTCTAAATTTTCTTACTTATTATAATGTACAATAAAATTTCATTTTTCCTCTTATTTATATT
>JAFGUR010000132.1 GCA_016938425.1 Fusobacteriaceae bacterium | reverse complement strand
TCAACTTTATCTATATTATTTATATCTTCTTCTTTTTCGAAACTAAATTTTGGAAGTTTAGGATTTTGTTTCCAGTCTCCAAAGGATTTTTTTACTGATTCTATTGTATTTTCAAAGTCTAAATCTCCCGAAAGACAAAGAGCCATGTTGTTTGCTACATAATAAGTGTTATAAAACTCTTTTATTCTTTTTATTGAAGGACTTTTTAAATCTTCAGCACTTCCTAAAGTGGTTTTGTAGCCATAGGGATGTTTTTTTAGCTGACTTTTGAAAATAGCTTGGAAAACTTGATTATATTCATTATCTTGGCTTATATTAAATTCTTCATAAACAGTCTCTAGTTCTGTATGAAAAAGTCTCAGTTGAATATCTGTAAACCTATCATCTTCAATTTCTAGCCATTTTTCAAGTTCGTTGCTAGGGATATTATTTACATACATAGTGTAATCGTTAGAAGTAAAGGCATTGGTACCATTTCCACCAATAAGACCGATTAATTTATCGTACTCATTGTTTGCAACATATTTTGAAGCTTCTTGAGAAACTTTATCAATTTCTTCATAAATAACTTTTTTCTTAATTGGGTCTTTTTCATTTCTATGTTTCTCAAATAATTCTTCTATTTTGTCTAGAAGAGGTTTTTCTTTTTCCCAGTCAAGAGTTCCTACCTTTGAAGTTCCTTTGAACATCATGTGCTCAAAATAATGAGCAAGTCCAGTAGCATCATCAGGGTCATTTTTGCTTCCTGCTTTAACAGCGATATAAGTTTGAATTCTAGGTTCTGCCTTATTTTGGCTTAAATAAACCTTTAGACCGTTATCCAAAGTATAAATTCTAGTTCCATAAGGGTCATTTGTTACATATTGATATTCATTACCTTTTTTGTCTTTGGTAGTTTTCAACAAGTACTCTTGACTGAAAATACTAAAACTTAACAGAAAAAATACTAGTAAAAATTTTGAAACATTTCTTTTCATAATAAGCTCCTTTTTTAGTTTTGTTTATAAATTTAATACCTCTTTAGTTATTATAATATCATTATTTATTTATTTCAAATGAATTGTAAAAAAATAAGGAAAATTTAAGAAATAATTATACAT
>JAFGUR010000131.1 GCA_016938425.1 Fusobacteriaceae bacterium | reverse complement strand
AGTGGCTGAAATTAATCAATTCTGGGGAACTGGAAGAAGAAAAACATCTGTAGCAAGAGTAAGATTAATTCCTGGAGCATCAGGAATGGAAATAAATGGAAAGACTGTTGAAGAATACTTCGGAGGAAGAAGTATATTCACTACTATAGCTAAACAAGCTTTAGAATTAACAGAAACAACTGATAAATTCAAAGTTTGTGTAAATGTTAAAGGTGGAGGACAAACAGGTCAAGCTGGAGCAATTAGACATGGTGTGTCAAGAGCTTTATTAGAAGCTGACGAAGCTTTAAAACAAGCATTAAGAGAAGCTGGTTTCTTAACTAGAGACTCAAGAATGGTTGAAAGAAAAAAATACGGAAAAAGAAAAGCAAGAAGATCTCCTCAATTCTCAAAAAGATAATTGGGTGGATTCTGTACAACTCGCAAGCATATGTTTGCGAGTTTTTATTTTAACTGCAAAAAATATAAAATTTAGAAAGTAAGTAGAAATCTAAATGAAGTAAATGAATTTAAATTAAAAATTCATTATAGGAATATTCCATCAAATCTTCCTAATTCTTTTGTCTTAAGTATTGCTGTTTTATAGTGGAGAAAATTGAAAAAATCAATAAAATATTTGAGGTGAAATATGGAAAAAACTAGGAGTGAAGGTAGAAGAAGTGGAATACGAGTAAAAATGGAAAAGATATTTGGTTATAGCTGTATAGAGGAAGAATTTAGTGAAATGAAAGAGGCTTTAGAAAAACTTAAAAATAAAATAGGTAAAATAATATTAGCTATTTTATATGAGTTGTTAGCAACCGGAGAGCATAAATGAATAAAAAAATGTGAAAATAGACTAATTGGAATTGAACAAAATGAAAAATTTATAAATTATAGATTAGAACAATATTAAGGAGGATAAAATGATTAAATTAATAGTTAGTGATATGGATGGGACTTTAGTTGATAACAATCATCAAATTAACAATGAATTTTGGGAAGTTTTAGAAAAATTAAAGGGAAAAGGGATAAAATTTGCAGTGGCAAGTGGTAGAAGATATGATAATTTATTAGATAAATTCTATGAACATAAATTAGATGTATTTTTTATTGCTGAAAATGGTGGATTGGGAATGTTTCAGGAAAAGGAAATATTTTCAAAAATACTTGATAAAAAAGATATTAAAAAAATTCTTGAAATAGGCAAAAAAATAAAAAAAGGGTCTGTTATATTATCAGGGAAAAAAGCTGGATATTTAGAGAAAGGTAATGAAGAGGCTTTTAAAGAAGCTAGCATAGGTATGGGAAATCTAAAATTGGTAGACGATTTATTAGAAGTGGATGATGACATAATGAAAATAGCCATATTTGAAAGAGAGTCGAGTCAAAAAAATCTATATCCTTTATTTTCGGAGTTTTATGAGAGCCATACAGTAGTAGTTTCAGGTCAATATTGGCTAGATATAATGCCCAAAGATGTAAATAAAGGAACAGCATTAGAAAAAATTCAAAATATACTAGAGATTGGTTCAGAAGAAACAGCAGTTTTTGGAGATTATCTAAATGATTTAGAGATGTTTAAAAGAGCTAAAATAGCTTTTGCTATGGGTAATGCTCATTTAGAGTTGAAAAAAATTGCAACTCATGAAGCTAAAAATAATGATGAAAATGGAGTGGTAGAAGCAATTAAAGAATACTTTTTAAAATAGATATAAAAATATCCTTAAGATAAGAAATTCACAAAATGAGAGTTTAATGGTTTTAATTGACACTAAAAACGAACAAAAAATAATGTGTAAAAAGTAATTTTTTTTCTTGACACAAAGTATAATTTCTGTTATTATTCATGTATAGAGAGCAAGTGAAAAAATAAACTTAATTTAAAAATTCAAAATCAGAAGAGTAAACCCAATAAACGAACAGAAGATTTTGTTTTTTTTAAAAATGCAAGATAAGAATTTCACAATATAAATTTTTTAGGAGGTTTTAAAATGTCAAGAGTAACAACTGTTGAAGAGCTACAAGCTAAAATTGAGAGTATTAGAAAAGCTCAAAGAGAATTTTCAACATTTACACAAGAGCAGGTAGACCAAATATTTAGGGAAGCTGCATTAGCAGTAAATAATGCTAGAATTTCTTTAGCAAAAATGGCAGTAGAAGAAACTGGAATGGGAATTGTAGAAGACAAAGTTATAAAAAATCACTTTGCATCTGAATATATCTACAATCAATATAAAGATACTAGAACGTGTGGAGTTATAGAAAAAGATGAAGCATATGGAATAGTAAAAGTTGCTGAGCCAATAGGTGTAGTAGGAGCTATAATCCCTACAACTAACCCTACTTCAACAGCAGCATTTAAAGCATTAATATCTCTTAAAACAAGAAATGGTATTATATTTTCACCACATCCAAGAGCAAAAGATTGTACAATAGAAGCGGCAAAAATAGTTATGGAAGCAGCAGAAAAAGCTGGAGCTCCAAAAGGATTAATTGGATGGATAGATCAACCATCAGTTGAATTATCAAATGTATTAATGAAATCAGTTGATATTATATTAGCAACTGGAGGGCCAGGAATGGTTAAAGCTGCTTATTCATCAGGAGTACCAGCAATTGGAGTTGGAGCAGGAAATACACCAGTAATTATAGATAAATCAGCACATATAAAAATGGCTGTAAACTCAATATTATTGTCAAAAACATTTGATAATGGAGTAATTTGTGCTTCTGAGCAATCAGTTTTAGTTGAGGAATCTATTTATGATGAAGTAAAAACTGAATTTGCCGCAAGAGGAGCTTATATACTTAAAGGTGAAGAAGTAGATAAAGTAAGAAAAACAATAGTAGTAGACGGAAGATTAAATGCTGATATAGTAGGACAATCAGCTTATAAAATAGCTAAATTAGCAGGAATTACAGTTTCAGAAACAGCAAAAGTATTAATAGGAGAAGTAGAATCAGTAGAACTAGAAGAACCATTCTCACATGAAAAATTATCTCCAGTACTAGCTATGTACAAAACAAAATCATTTGATGAATCATTGAAAAAAGCAGATAGATTAGTAGAATTAGGTGGATTAGGACATACATCAGTTTTATATGCTAATGAACAAACTGCAAGAAATGAAATCCAAGCTTTTGGGAAATTAATGAGAACAGGAAGAACTCTTATTAATATGCCAGCAGCACAAGGTGCTATAGGAGACGTATTTAACTTCAAATTAGCTCCATCATTAACATTAGGTTGTGGATCATGGGGAGGAAATGCAGTATCAGAAAACGTTGGAGTTAAACATTTATTAAACGTTAAAACTGTTGCAGAAAGAAGGGAAAATATGCTT
>JAFGUR010000130.1 GCA_016938425.1 Fusobacteriaceae bacterium | reverse complement strand
TTTTTACTTCATGATTAAACTCTTCACTAAGCCCATCTCTTTCGATTAAAGCTTCTATCATAACATTAGTATCAAAAGGATCTCCTAAGATTTCTACTATTCTACCTTCTGGTTTTCTTCCATCGTCTCCCCAAAAGTCTACTTCTACCACAACTAATTTCCTATTGGGAATATTGTCGCAAAACTTTTTGGGAATATAAATATCTTTCCCAAAAGAATGAGTTGGAACTACAAATCCAAAAGATTTTGATTTTTCAAAAATCCCTATAACCCTATTACTTCCTCTGGCTATAACTTTTAAAACTTCTCCTTCTTTTCTTTTCCCCTCTTTTTCCTCTGTAACCTTAACTAAAACTTCATCTCCATGGGTAGCTGTGTTAAACTTTGACCTTGGAACAAACACACTGTATTCAGGTCCATCTACAAAAGCAAATTTATTTCTTATTACTTCAAGAGTCCCTTTCAAATAGTTTTCTGGGTTTAATAAAGTATATTTATCTCCTTTTGTAACCTCTATTTCTCCCTCTTCTACCCATTTTTCAAGCAAAGCTCTATTTTCTTTTTTCTTTTTCTTAGACCATCCAAGTCCTTCTACTATTTCTGATAAAGTTCTGCCTTTTTTCTTTCCATCAAGATATTCCTTTAACTTTTCTAATTCTTTATCTAAATTCATAATTCTCCTTTTTGTTAAAATTCTATTCCTTCTTCTAAAATGTCCTTCTTTAACTCTTCGTTACTTATTCTTTCAAAATGAACTAAATCAATTTTATAAATACAATCACTTTCCATTAATTCATCTAATAATCTATTGAAATCATTTCTATTTATAGTCCCAAATATAGCTATGTCTATATCTGAATTATATCTGTAATTTCCCCTTGCTCTAGAACCAAATATTACTCTTTTTTCTACATTATATTTCCCTATAATGTCTTTAATAATTTTTAAAGTTTTTTCATTTATCCCTGTATTCATTCATCTATTTCCTTAGTTTTTAAAAATTCAAAATTAGAAAGCATTTCCTTATAATAAATATTCACTATATTTTCATATATCTCATTTGCATCTAACTGATTATATGTATGGGAAGTCCGATTTCTATCGTTTAACATGTCTAACCAAACTTGACCATTTTTCAAAATACCTATTCCAAAAGCTTCCTTAATTGTTTGTTTTGGTGTAGTTGCCTCCAAAATCCCCTGAGAATTTGAGAATTCAAATAATTTTTTAATGCTTTCCAAGACAATTCTAAAGAAAATTCAAACCTATGAATTACAGAATCTTTCAAAGTTTCCAATTTATAGTTATTACTATCTTCTATAGCTTCATTTAATCTTTCTACTGCATTTCCAAGGTCTTTTATCCTCTCACTCCAACGTTTCATAAATCACTCCAAAATATTCATTTTTCCTAACTTTTCATAAATTAGTCTCTTTCTTCATTTATCTTAGAATTTTTTTACTACAAAGTATCATTTTCTTTGTAATACTCTCTTTTCAAAATGCTATAAATAAAATCATCTAACAATTCTCCATGGACCTCATGGTGTTCTCTTAATATCCCATCTTTAGAAAAATCAGATTTTTCTAAAAGCTTTATAGAACTTTTGTTAAATGAACCAGTTTGTGCAATTATCTTATTAATTTTTAAATATTCAAAACAAAATTTTTTAATTCCATTAATAACTAATTCCCCATAACCCTTTCTTCTAAAAGGTTTTAATATAAAATATCCAATTTCTATTGTCTTATTTCTAGAATTATAATCAAATAAAGAGGCTCTACCAATAATTTCATCTTTATTGTTCAAAATAGTAAAAATAACATTGTCCTTACTTCCAATTAATTTATTAAAATGATTTCCCAACTCTTCATCTTTTACATTATTTATTGGTCGACAAGTCAATAATTCCATCGGTTCTGATTTTATTTCTTTTCTAAAAAATAAAAAATTTTCAAAATTCATTTTTTCAAATCTTATATTTTGGTGAAAAAATGGCAACTCCATATCCATTTATTTTTCTTCCTCTTTTATGACTTTTAATATCCAGTTTCTCATTTCAACCGTATTTAAATGCAAGACAACTCCTATATCAATTAAATATTTTATTTTGTGATTAGCCTCCATTAGTATAGCTTTATCTAAATTTTTATAAGCTAATTCCCTAATTTCTTGTACACCTTCATAGTCTCTTCCTTCTTCTATGGCATCTGCAAGATACACAATTTTCTCAATCTGGGACATTCCTCTTCTACCTACTGTATGATATCTTATTCCATTTAATATATCTTCATCATCTATCTGAAATTCTTTTTTTGCATATATTGCTCCTGCAAATCCATGCAAAAATTCTCTCGCAATATACTCATTCTCTATCTCATTTTTATCGAGTAAATCAAGCATTTCTTCTAATGTAAAAAATTTTGCAATATCATGTAAATATGCTGATTTCATTACCTTTTCAATATCGGAATTATAAATTTTTGCTAATTTTAAAGACATATCAACAACTCTTACAACATGGTCAAATCTTTTTTTAGGTAAAATTTCTTTAACTTTTTCAATTATTTCGTCCATATTAACACTCCTAATTTTACTAATCATTATATTATAGCCCATTTGTTCATTAAATACCATTATTTTTATTGATGTACACTTTTATTTGGAAAAATCCTCTGCTCTTTACTTGCGTTATTTTTTCATAACTTCCTCTAAATAAAATCAAAAAGAGAACTTTAAAAGTCCTCTTCCCACATATCACTATTATTTTCATCAAATAGTTCTTCATTTCCCTTTATAAGCTCAAAATAGACTACTGTACTTGCTATAATGTAAAACATGTAATTAAATGTAAAAAATAAAGCCCCTAAAATTAACGTTATATTAGCAAATACAACTGATAAAAATATCATGTAGTAATAAAAACTATATAACTTCATTCCTATAGAAAAATTTAGTTTTCTATCTATTTTATGTAAAAATCTACTGTTACTATATGAATTATTCAAACTGTTTCCATTTAACAAGTAAAACTGTAGAGAATAACCTATAAATATTTCTAAAATTATTACTGGTATTGTAAATATTGAAAAAAGCATAAGATAGAAAAATAGCTTTATTCCTGACAAAGAAGGCCCTAAAAATGCTACCACTATTGCCATAGGCATACACATTAATATTAAAACTAAAATTATTAAAAAAGACTTTGATGCAAATAAAATTAAAGCTTTTTTTAATTTTTTTTCTAAAATACCACTTATTTTTTCAAAACCTAATGGTTTTCTATTTTTATAATACATATTTGTTGCTTCTACCACAATAACTAATTCAGAAAGAAAAAATACAACTCCTAAAATAGAATAAGCTATTATATTTATAGGATTCATTCCATCCTTCAAAATTAAAATACCAAATAACAACGATATTATACTCATAACTAAAAATTTCTTAGGATTTGTTTTTATTACTCCTATAAAAATTCCAAAAATATTTTTAACACTTATATTATTCACTTGTAATCTCCTTAAAATATCTATATTATTCATAGATTGCTTTCACATTAGAGCTTACTTTATTTAACAAGTTTTGTAAAGAATTCTTAACAATTTTTATTTCTTCTTTGAGCAAAGGCTTTTAATTTTCTTAATTTTTGCATATATTTTAAAATATCTTCTTTTGCTTTTCTTCCTTCTTCTGTACTAGGTTGAATGCTATCAATTTTCCATCTTTTTACTAAAACTTCCAAAACTCTGTCTAAATATTGAGTTGGCCCATATCCTGCTTTCTCAATTATTTTCATTCTATCATCAAAATCTTTTAGCACTTGCCCAGGCATTTTAAAATTAATCACTACCGGTGCTAAAAATGTAACTTGATTTGGATCTAGCTCCAAATATGCTTGAATTACTTGATTGTAAAAAGCATAATGTAAAGATTCATCCTTTGAAAGTCTTGTTAATAATACTGATAAAGTCTCATCATATTCCATTGAACTTTTTGCAATACTTTGATAAAATACGACTGTTGCAAGCTCTTGAATAGCTGTATATCCCATTGTAGCTATTGGATTTGCAAAGGTTCCATCCCAACCAGTTAATATCATTTCTTTTTTTAATGCTCCTAATTCTTTAGGATTAGAATTTCTTGTTAATATTAAATAATTTTCTAATGCTGAAGCATGTTGATCTTCTTCTGCTGTCCAATTGTTCAAAAATTTTTGCATTGGTTCTAGCCCACCTTTAAACATATCTTTTATATATGCTGTATACCAAGGTAAATTTATCTCTGTTAACATTGATGTTTCTATTGCTGTCACTATTTCAATAGGTAATGTTCTTTGGCTTTCTTCCCAAGGATTTTCTTTAAAACTTCTACCTTTTTCCCAAGGTAAATAATCATAATAATTCCAATCTATTAATTTAGCTCTTTCAGTATGTGCGTCATATAATTCTTTTATTCTTTTTTCTAAAGCATATCTTTGATTTATCTCTACCATCTCTTAATTCTCCTCATTTAAATAATTAATATTTAAAGTATACCTTTTTGGTGGATTAATAGCAAGTAGTATTT
>JAFGUR010000129.1 GCA_016938425.1 Fusobacteriaceae bacterium | reverse complement strand
GCTCATCTGCCAATAAAATTTGCGGATTATTTGCTAAAGATCTTGCAATTGCAACCCTTTGTCTTTGTCCCCCAGAAAGCTCTGTGGGCTTATTTTTAAGTTTATCTCCTAAACCTACCATTTCTAATAATTCAATAGCTTTTATTTTTCTTTCATGAGCTTTTTTACCTCTATATACCATAGGCAATTCTACATTTTGCAAAACATTTAATTTTGGAAGTAAATTAAACGATTGAAATACAAAACCTATCTTTTCACATCTTACTACATTTAATTGATTTTCTTTGCACAAAGATATATCTTGTCCACCTAAAAAATACTTTCCAGAAGTTGCTACATCTAAACAACCAATTATATTCATTAAAGTAGATTTTCCACTACCACTATTTCCCATAATTGCTACAAATTCTCCTTTATAAACTTTAAAATCAATTCCCTTTAAAGCTTCAAAAGTTACCGAGCCTGTTGAATAAGTTTTTCTTAATCCTTCAACACTTATTATTTCTTCTCTCATTAACGTGGTCCTCCTCCCCCACCTGGTGGTGGTCCTCCTTCGCCTCCACCCATAGGTCCTCCCATCATACCTTGGTCAGTTTTTTTATTCTTATCTTGCTTTACTTCTACTACTTGATCTGTAGTACTTAATCCTATAATTTCAACTTCAGTTCCTTTTATTTCTCCTGTTTTAATTTGCTTTTTTATAGGCTCTGTTCCTGTTCCTTTTATATATACATAAGAATTTCCAGCATTATCTTTAACAATAGATGAAACTGGTAATAGAATAGATTTTTCTTTAGGTGTCTTATCAATAACTACACTTACTGTATAATTATTTCTTATTGTTTCTGTCACATCTGACATATCAACTGTTAATTCTATAGGAACAACTACGTTATCATCATCATCTGTTCCTCCAACTGGTAAAATTTTAGTTACTGTTGCTGTATATGTTTTTTCAAATCCATCTCCTGTAAAAGTAGCTTTATCACCAACTGCTATTTTATTAACCTCATATTCCGAAACATCTGCATTTATAATTAATTTTTTATTATTTGCAACCGTTATTACTGAAGCTCCTACATCAACTGTTTCATTATCTGAAGCATTTACTTCTGTAACTACTCCATCATCTTTTGCAATTGTCTGCCTTTGAAAAGTTTTTATTTGTTCTTCATAGGCTGCTATTACAATTTTTTGTTTTTCAATTGCAAGTTTTTTAACTTTCATATTATAAGCTATTGTTTTATCTAAAGAGGTATTTTTCTGTAATTTTAATTTTTCAGCATTAAGATTTTTAGCTGAATTTGAAAGTGTTATACTTCTTTTCAAATTACTATTAGTCTCTTTTAATTGTGCAATTGCATCTTTGTATTCTTTTATAGTATTTTCACTATCTTTTATTTCAGTTGAACTTTTATATCCTTTTTCTAGTAATTCTTTATCTTGTTTTAATGTAGATTCTAATACTATTAATTGACTTTGTTTTAAAGAAATTGTATTTTCATTATTTTTTATTGTTGCCTCATATTCTTTGATACTATTTTCATTGGTCAAAATACTATTATCTAATGATAGCATTTCAGTCTTATCAGATGTTTGATAATTTTTTAAATCTTCTTGTAATGTTGATAGCTCAAGCTTTGCAGTTTTTAAGTCATCTAATAAATCATTGTATTCATCCATATCATATTCTATTAAAACTTGACCTTTTTTTACAATATCTCCTTGTTCTACTAAAACTTTAGATATTTGTTTATGATCTCCTGAAGATTCTGCATAGTACTCTACTTCATCATCATAAGCAATTGTCCCATCAAATGTTATTTTTTGAGTTACTAAATCTGTTTTTTTACTTACTTCTTTAACAGCTTCATTATTTTGATTTTTTTCAACTAATCTTTTTTTAATTATGACTCCTCCAACTATGAATCCTATAATTATAAAGATAGCCAAAATAGAAAAAATTACTTTTCTTTTTTTTTCCATAATCACTACTCCTTTTTCAAATTTATTCTATAATAATCATAAAATATGGCTACTTTATGTCAACAATTAATTATTCAAAAAATAAAAAAAGACTGAAATTAATCAGTCTCATTTGCTTGGCAAATACCTATCCTCCCGGGAGGCTAACCTCCGAGTACTTTCGGCGTATAGGGACTTAACTTCTGGGTTCGGAATGGG
>JAFGUR010000128.1 GCA_016938425.1 Fusobacteriaceae bacterium | reverse complement strand
TGATTTAATTGCAAAGTTCCCACACTATCATTTAAAGTTAAACTAATAAAATCTCCTACACCTTCTGTGTCCAAAGCTGTTCTTGAACATTGAGCATAACTTATTAGATCATTATCAAGAGAAATTGAGTTTATATATTCTTTCAAAGAATTCTTAATATTCAATTTTATTTGTGCTGCTGTTTGGTTTGCATTAGTGTCAATAGTAAGTCCTGTTATCTTTATATTTACTATTTTAAGCTTTGCACTTTCTACTGTTATAATTGAACCTACAGGCCTTAAATTCTCAATATAATCATATGTTTCTTTTATAAGGCTTTCTGTTGCTACATCATTATTTCTATCTGCAATCAAAATTTTTACTGTATTTATTCCATTCCATCTTGGTATAATCCTTGCATTCCCAACTCCATCAACTTTCTTTGCCCAATACTTATAATCATAAATATTTCCTGATGTCCTAGGCTGTTGTAGTTTTTCTTCTACTCTTGCCCTTGCTTCCTCAAGACTTTCTTCATTTACTGCATTCTCTATGTCTACATTGTTATAACATTCATTTAATCCAGAAATAGTCACAGGAAATTTATTAATTACCCCTATGGAAACATTGCCAATTGTTCCTGCTGTTGTACATTTTATTGGAATTGTGACTTTCCCATCAGATGGAATTATTACTGTATTAAGTGTCTTATATTCTGCTAAATCACTAGCAACTAAGGTTCCTGCTTCAATAGTTATTCCAGGAGTCCCTTTTATAACAACTTGCCCTTCAGCAAATGTTGCAGCCTTTCTAGTTTCTCCATAATCTGCTATTTTATTATCAAACATATCTATGTCTGTAGCTGTTTTAAGAAAAAAGTTTTCTTTAAAGTTATCTACTCTAGAATATTCCTCTTCAAAATCAAGAGCATATGCTTGGCATAAATCCCATAATACTGTTCCTTCGCTTTTATCATAGGTATCTGGCCAAAACCCTAATAGTCTTTTTCTAATTGTATTCACATCAGACATTTAATACCTCCTCTACCACTCCATAAATTGTATCAACAGTAAAACTTATGGTTAATACACTATCTTCCATTTTACTATTTAAACTTAAAACATCATTTACTCCTAAAATTTTCTTAATTTGATTTTTCATATCCTCAACTAAAGCTTCTACCTTAGTTTTGCTAGAATAAAACTCTTTTCCTAGTATTGATAATCTATCTATTCCATAGGAGCTATTTTTGTAAATACTTGCAAAGGCTTTATCTGTTTTAATAATTTTTATTATTTTATTTTTTATAGCTTCTTTTCCACTTAAAGTCTGAATGTACATGTTTTTTATAAGTATTTCATTACCTTTAAAATCCCAAGCTATTACTTTATCTCCATTTGAAACTTGATTCTCTTCCTCTAAGCTAAAACTAGGTAAACTCATAATATTTCCCCCTTATCCATCAGAAAAAATAATTGATTATCCATAGAGGCAATTAATAAAACAATATCCCCTTTTAAAAGAGAATCTGTCCATTTAATTTTACCTTTTGCCTTATAATCATTTTCATTAAGTTTAATTTGATGAGGATGTCCATTAGGACTTTCTGTTGCTTGGCCTGTAACTCCTGCCATAGCATTTTCAGTTTTAGCATTAAATGTGATTTTCCCTTCTATTTCAAATTCTCTTTCATAATCTTTTAATACATGCTTTGAGATAACTAATTGATCTTTTTCTACGACAATTTTATCATCTATAGATATCTTTAAGTTTGGCATTTCTTCAATTACTTCACCAATTACGGCTCCAAGATAATTTTTATTTTTAAGGGATTTAAATACTGTTGCCCAATCTTTTTCATCCATAATATGCCTCCAATCCAATTTTGGTTGTAAAAATACCTTCTTTAATCTCATGTTTAACTGAATTTATTATATAAGTTGTTTCATTAATGACTGTTAAATGCCCTATTTTAATTGAAAAATCTCCTAATATTGTAAAATTTACAACCTTATTAGTATTTTTTAACAAATTTAAAAGCTTTAAAGCTTCATTTTTACCTTGTACTTTATCTTTAGACTTGATTTTTGAAGTCTTTTGAATCGTTCCAATTTCTTTTACACTTTTAGAATCATTAACCACTACAAAGGAATTAATTTTTTTATCTGTTGCACTTATTACTTTTATTTGATTTTTAATATTACTAATATCAAAAGATCTCTTTAATTCAGAAATATGTTTTAAATTTAATTTAATTTTTCCTAAATTTTTAACAATTTTAAATTTTCCATTTTCATCTATTAAATAATACTTATTTGAACTTTTAGTAGTTACTTGAGTAATAATATCTTTAATAATTCCCTCTAAAGAATTTTCATAATAAATCTTTTTTATTTTTATATTAAATTCTGAAGAATCAATTACAATATCTAGTGATTTATCAAATGATTTAACTACTGCCTTTATTGCTTCTTTTGCAGAAGCATTTATTTGAAAGGTTTCCTCATAAACAGTTAAATACCACATATAATTTACACACATAAATTTACCTGTTTCATTGTTATCATCTTCAAATTTCAAACAAATTCCTTCAAAAAATTTACTTTTCCCATCTTCAAGGGATACTTTCATCCCTTCTTTAAGTTTTTTCTCTTTTATAATCTTAAAAGGCAAAGTGAAATTAATAGTCTTATAAATATCATTTAGGCTAGAATCTATTGATAACTCTCCAATATATGGAGTTATATTAATTTTATTAAATTTCAAAATCATTTTCAGATTCCTCCGAATATTCTTTTAATGTTATGCTATATTCTATATCTCTTCCTGGTATATAGTCATAATCAAATTTTGTTATATATGCCTTAAAACTTTCTCCTGGTCCTTCAATTTTTAAAAGTATTTTCTCTCCCTTATTTTTAAGATTTTGAAAATAATTTTTATACTCTTTTGGACTTTTTTCACTTATTTTATCTTTAATCATATAAGGGAAGTATGAGGCAAAACTTACTTCCCTTGGTAAAACAGTCACACCAACAATAATATCCTTCCCTTTAATTGACTTAAATGTCTTTGTTTCTGTGTCGTTTTTAAAGCTTATTGTGTCTGGAGTAACAGGAATTTCATAGTCACCTATATAAATTTTGTATGCTTTTAAAAGCTCGCCATTTTCCTTATAATCAGAATATAACTTGTTTAAGTTTTCTTCACTATTAGCAGGAGTTTCAGTTTTAAAATCTTTATTATCTTTATATTCTGAATATAAATTATTAACTTCGTTTTCATCATTTATAATAGTAGATTCGCTTTTACTTTCTTCATGATATTTTTTATAAAGTTCACTGGCTTCTTGATTCTTTCTATCCTTAATTTCAGCAATTTTTTTATTATTCCAAGTCATTCTAACCCCGCCAATCTGAATCCATTTATTATTGCATTCTTACTATCTGCCATTGTTTTACTTGCCACCTTTTGTGCCAAGGCTTCTTCATCAATTTCATTATTTACTGTGACACTCACATGATAAGTAAAAGTTTGCTTTATATCATTTTTTACATCTTTTTTTACTTGTTGAGTTTGTTGAGTAGTTGATGATTGAGGTTGTTTTGCCACAGTTGTACTTGCTTTAGGAGTATTTTTTACAGTAGCATCAATTTTTACTCCTTTTAAAAACTCTTCTGCTTGTTTTGCTGATTCAGCTAAAGATTTTTCATCAATCTTAGCAGGAATATTTGCTGTTACACCCTTTTTTTCAGCTTCTTTTACTTTATTTTCAGTAGTATTGCTAATTTTTACATCATAATTTTGCTGTGCTTCACCTTTCCAACCAAATAACTTTTTAATAGCATTTCCTGTTTTATCTATTATTTTTTCGAGAGGTTCAAAATGTTTCATTAAATCAACAATTCCACCTACTAAAATACCTATAGGTGAATTTTTCATAAGTTCCCAAACAAAACTAATTCCTTCTCTAAACCATTCAAAATGTTTAATTGCATATCTTACTCCAAATATAAGTCCTGCTATTCCTGCTATAACTAAACCAACTGGATTAGCAGCCCATGCTGCATTTAATCCCCATTGTGCGGCAGCAAGAATTCCTGTTGCTCCTCCTCCTGCTAGTGAAAAAGCTGTACTCATTCCAATTGCTGCACTATAAACAGTATTTGCAATGGTTCCACTCGTTTGAGCTGCTGTTGCAATTGCTTGCCATGTTGCTACTGCCTTAGTTACTCCAACATAAGCAAGTAATGCTCCTGTCAAAATAATAACTCCATCAATCATTGTTGAGTTAGCAGAGTAAAAATCTCCCCAATTACTTATAGCATCAGAGGTCTTATTAATCATTTCTGTCATTGCACTAACACCCATTAAAAAACTTGGATTAAGTTTTTCTCCTATAGCAATAGCCAAAGTTTCAGCAGAACCCATCATCCCATCTATTTTTGGACCAAGTCCACTATCCATAATTTCAGCCATTGTCTTAGTAGTTCCACTTGCATCTCTTATTTTATTTTCCAGTTCTCCAATACTTCCAACAGAAGCACTTAATGCGTTATATGCTGCTTTCCCTGTTTCTCCAAATAAAGAATTTAGTATCTCTTGTTGTTTTGCAGGAGTTTTATCAGATAAAACCTTATTCAAATCTTTTACTACATCTTCTACCTGTCTAAAGTTCCCTGCACTATCCGTTACTTTTACCCCTTGTTTTTCAAATAACTTTACATTATTTGATAAATCAGCAAACATTCCCTTAAGGGCTGTTCCTGCACTACTTCCATCAGCAAAGTTATTTGACATTCCTGCAATAAGAGTCAAAGTATCTTCAATGTCATTTCCAAAATTCTTTGCGTCAGCACCTGCATTATTAAGGGCAGAACTAAGATAGGCCACATCTGTTTTAGATGATTTTGTTGTCATGGACATAGCATCAGAAACTCTTGTGGCTTCCTCTGCATTCATTGAAAACATTTTCAATGATGAACTAAGCATATTAGAAGAATTTGCCAAGTCTCCTACTTTATTTGCTCTATCAAAGGCCATAACATCATCTACTATTTCCATTGTTTCGCCTGCTGAGTTACCAAGCCTTAATAAAGCTTCCTGTGCTTCTCCTGCTTGAGTAGCACTATAATTTGTATCTGCTCCCAATTGTTGAGCTTGTTTCCCTAGTGCTTGCATTTCCTCTGCTGTTGCTCCACTTACTGCTTCTACTGCATTCATTTGATTTTCATAACTAGAAAATATATCTACTACTTTTTTTGTTGTTCCTATTATTGCTGAAACAGTAAGAAAAGTTTTTAATCTATCCACCAGTTTATCTACACCACTAGCAGCGCTTTCTGCCCTACTTGGTATATTTCCCAGTCCTTGTTCTACTCCCTCTGCTCCTCCTTGAGTATTTTCAAGGCTTTCACTTAGTTCCATAAAACTTACTCTTGAATCATCAACATTAGCCCCAAGTCCTCTTAATTGAGTAGCAAGGCTTTGAAAATTTGACATTGCATGTCTAATATCTGCTTCTACAACATATTGAACTCCTTCTGTCATTATTCTTGCCCTCCTTTATCCTCAATCTCTAAGTAAAAACTTGCCTGCATAAACATCCATTCCATACTACTTAGCTCTTTAATATCTTTTAAACTGTGTCCTCTTTGTAAAAAGTGATGTAGAATATATAGCTCTACATCACTCTTAATTAGTTTTTTATATCATCTACCAAACTAGCTGATCTTGTTTTGTTAATAATTTTACCTATTGCAACATCTAAATCATAGATTTCTTCTTCTGTAAATAATTTTGAAACAAGTTCTTTCTTATTTCTAACCTTAAAAGTACTTAGCAATTCTTTATTTCCTAAATCTGGCTCAACCATACATTCTGAAATAAGATATTTAATATCTCTATTTCTTTCAAGATATGAATTTAATATTGAAGTATCTGGTTTTTTAATTTTTACATTTCCTTCTATTCCTATTTCTTCAAATCTACTGATTTTAATTTCAAAAGGTTTATATTCTTTACCTTCTTTTAATTTTTCAGCATTTTTTATTAAAGCTTCTAACATCTTAAATCCTCCTATTTTTCTATAATATCCTCGAACTCTACATTATCTGGATTAAATCCAAATTTAATCTCCTTATTTACCAAATCTCCAACTTTAAAATCAATGATTGGTAAGTTATTAAACCATATTTCTGCTATTACACATCTTTCTGCTCCATAAGCTTCAGGGTCTTTTAACTCTGTTACTACCATTGGTCTAAAATCTTTACCTGTTTTTATAATTGGAAGAATCATTGCTATTTCTCTACTATAAACCTTCTTAAACTTAAAACTCCCACTCCCTTTTGTTCCTGTTATTTTACTATCTTCACCTAAAGAGCCTGCCCATTGACCAGTTTTCCTGTCAATATCTATATCTGCTTTAAACTCTTCAATATCTGCAAAATGTATTCCGTTTAGATGTACAGCTCCAAATGTTCCGTTTATCTGTCTCTTTGCCTGTATATTCATTATTTCACCTCACTATAATGTTATTGGGAAGTTTAAATCTTCCATTGTATCTGCAAATTTAACATTTCCTTTTGCATATACATAACTTCCTGTGTTATATTCTTTGATTGCTTGCTCGTCTAAATCCTCAATTTCCTCTTCTGTCAAATCTCCTGGATTAAGTTTTATATAATCTATGTGTTGTTCCAAATCTATTGAAGCTTTATTACTATAACCACTATCAAGAATTCCTGTTTTTGCTACTTCCTTAAAATAAATATTAACTGCTGCTAAGAACTGAACTTTATTTATATAGATATTTAGATTTTTTCCAGAATAACTATTCTCAAAGGTATCTTTAATATCCCTATTAATAAGGTGCATTCCCTCAACTATTTTTATTTTTTGGAAACTTTTTCCTTTTGTAGCTGTAAGAGTTTTTAGAGAATTTACTCCCCTAGCAATTTTTATTTTTTCTCCATCATCTACCAATACAAGTTGGCCGTTATCTATGGCCACATCATAATCAGGTGGGATTTCTTCATCTATAAGCTCTTTTGCTTCTTCTATTACATAAGAAGTACAAGACATTTGTTGTGACAATCCCCCCAATATTCCTGCCAATCTCCCTGTAAATTCTTCCTTTGTCACAATATTATTATCTGTGTCAATATATCCCATTTTACAGTTTATGACATTTTCCCAGTCTGCTGTATCTACCCCTGCAAGTACTAACTTAATATATTCGTTTTTTACATTTTTAAAATAACTAATTATCCCTGTTTTCTCATCTCCTGTTGCTTCTGGATAAGCTAGATAATCAACTCTTTTCCTAAGAAGTTTTGCATAATCTGTTGATTTTGCCACTTCTCCATTATTAATTCTAAGTACAAATACTTTCTTTGGAGTTCCAACAAATACATCTTTCAAGATTTTATAATTAATTGTCGTAAAATCTCCTTGGTTTACATCAGAAAAGCTTGTATAACTTTTAATATCAAAAGTTCCTGTGCTATCTTTTAAGATTAATCCAACAATACCCTTTGAACTTCTTGAAATAGCTGTACTTGCTTTTTCAATAAAATCAATAATAACCTTAGGCATCCCCATTCAAATTACCTCCCATTCTAAGTTCTTTCATCATTACATAATTTTTTAAATCTTCTTTATTTGCTAAAGTTTCATCTAGTTCATATTCAGCAATAGCTGAATAATATTCAATTTCATTACTCTTTTGCAGTTCCCAAGATATTTCTCTATCCAAAACATTAAAATTATTTTCAAAAACTTCATGGTTTTCTAACTTGTCAAGAAGCAATTCTGCTTTCTTTGAAAAAGCAATTATTCCGTTATATGCCATTTCTACATCCACATATATTGCTTTAAACAAAAGTAGTCTATTCTTTGACTTTTTCTTATTCTTTATTGGTTCTAATATGAGGCATGGAGGCCTAATAGTAGCTTTTTCCAAGATATTTACTTCAACATATAAATCTTTATTTTTTTCTTCTATAAATAATTTTAAATATTCAAGATTTTGCATTATTAATACACCCTAATCCTTCTATTAATACGAGTTCCAGTATCCATATTTCCTTCAAATCCCTTAATAAGAACATCAAAATTTTTCTTATAATGTTCTCCTTCCTCAAGATTAAGATCCGCATATACTCTCCACCATACGAAATATTTGAGTAACTGTTGCCACTCAAAATCCTTTATCCTGTCAGCCTTAGTTCCAAGATATGTTTTTATATAATTTCTTCCTTCGTTTTCAAGGTAATCACATTTATTCTGAAATTCTACAGAAGTTATTTTATATAAATCAAGTAATTGAGTTTTTTGAATACTGGAAAGAAAATCTATATTCATAAGGCCCCCTTAAAGGGGAGTAACTATTTAATATAAGCTACTCCTGTTATTGTATGTTTCCAAATCATTCCTGGATTAACTAATATTGGAATATATCCACTTTCCCCTAATGTTTTTGCATCCCCTGTTTCTTCATCAGCTGTTGTCTCTCTTATAAGGACATCAGCTTCTTCTCTACTTGCAATACCTCCAACAACATTATTCAATCCAACATATCCTGGAATAATTGCGTTGTTGTTATATAGAATAAATAATCCATCTGTTGATATTGCTTTTCCTTTTGCATCTACACCTGAAGGTAATACATAGAATTTTTTACCATTTTTAATTAGGAATTGAACCTCTGTATTTCCAATCATTTCTACACCAATTTGTGTAATTGAAACAGGTGAATTTTTAGACTCTTCATTAGCAATTAATTGGTTAAAAATATCTGCTCCAATAAATCTATGTGTAGGGTACATATAATTTTTTTGTTGATATTTTTGTTCTTGCACTCTTGCAAAATCTTCAAATCTTTCTGTATTAGTAGATTTATATTCTTTAGCAATTGCAGTAGCACTTGTAAATTTTATTGGTTTACCCTGCTCTGGGGAATAAGTTTGATTAAAAAACATTTCTGTTGCAATTGCTTCTGTTGATTGAGTAATTCCAAGTTTTATTTTTTGAATTCTCTCATTTCTTTTTTTATCCTTTCTATCAACAGGTTTCCCCCCAATTACAATAGAACCTTTAATATCTTCCAATCCATCTGCACTTCCAAATGGAATAGAACTTTTTATAATGTCTGGAGTTGTTGCTTTTCTTATCTTTCCTTCTTGCTTACCAATTGGAAACTTAGCTCCTCTTGGTAAGATTTTTGCTTCTGCCATTACCTTTTCAACTTCATCATATGCAATTGTATCTGTTATTGTTGTGTATGGTGAAACACCTGTTGCTAACAAAGTTGTATAAAAATTTTGTGCTGCAACTGGAGCTATTTGAAAAACTTCTAAAAATGAAATTTGCTCTTTTGTAATCATTATCCGTTAACCTCCTCTAAATATATACCTGCTAAGTAAAGTTTATGAAGCCCTGCATAATCCGTTTCTTCTATTCCTATTACTTTTGATTTATCCACAATAGTTCCAAAAGAAGCTATTGTATCTTGAAAATCTTCTGTATATGCATCCGTTAAATCGTTCCCAGTATAGATTGTAAACGCACCTTTTGCTTCTGCACTTGTAGGGTCATACTTTACAAGTTTTCCTGTTGTTTCATTTAATGCTAATACTTGCCCTTCTTTTATAGCTCCTACAGATTTATCTATTAATACTAATTTATCTTTGTTTTGTCTTGATAAAACGACTTTTTCACTTGATTTACCTATTTCAAAATGTTCTGCCATTTAATTACCTCCCTATTTTATTCCCCATTGAGCTTTAGCAGCTTCAACAAGACTATTATTATTTTCTTCTTTCCCAAATTCATTTTCTAATTCTCCAAGTTTTATAAGTTCAGGCATTTTTTCAAAGGCCTTTTCTAATAATTCCCCTGCCGAAATTTTGCTTTTTTCGAACTCACAATTATCAACCTTATAAAATTCTTGAATAGTTGTTTCATTAAGAACCTCTTTCATACCAGGAGTAATTTTTAATTTGTTTTTTTCCATAAACTCTTTTGCTTTTGCTTCTGAAGTTTTATTTTTTTCCTTAGCTTCAAATTCTGCTTTCATTTCATTTCTAATTTTTTCTTCCAATTGTTCAGTTGTTAATTCTTCTTTTTCAAATTCTCTAGCTAGTTTATTAATCGCTTCTTTATCTGTTATTTGTTGTTTTAAACTTCCAAATAACTGTGATATTTGTTCTACAGTTAGCTTATTTGCTATAATCCAAGCTAAAATACTTGCAAAATCCATTGTTTGTGCCTCCTCATCAATTATTTCTTCAAATTCAAATATAAATGTTTCTTTAATTTCAAATTCTGCTCCCTCAATTTGGGGTTTTACTCCTAGTGGCAAGCAAGCAATTTTTGTGAGTTTATCATTTGGAATCTCTACAGAAATTCCCTCTAAGGCCCCATCTTCATAATATCCAGTTCCTTTTGGATTAAATTCAATATCTGCATATACTTTTCCATCTTCTTGAACTTCAAAATTGTCAAACTCTCCAAGAATAATTTTTCTTCCTTTCGCCTTGCTTGTATGAGCTAATTGAGTTTTTACTTTATCTTTTATATTTCCAAAAATCTTTTGAACTCTTGAAAAATCATATTCACCCTGTGGGTATTTTCCTGGTTCAAATACCTTAATTCTTTTTTTCATGATTTTTTTACACCCCCTTTTGTAGAAAATCCAAAAAAAAAGCCCACTTATACCTGCTTTTACAAAATGTAAAAACTAAGATATAAGTGGGTCATGATTGTACTCCTACTTATTTTATTAAGTTGTGGGCTTTCCTTTTTATTAGTTTACATCTTAACTAATAAAAAATCAAGTATTATTATTTATATGCTCTAAAATCATTTTTTTATACTTTGTACTCATTTTATGATTAACTCCAAAATAAGGCCTTGCAGGAATAACTGCCCTAGTTCTACTAATTACTCCACCAAATTGATGTATTGGTGCATAAATTAAGTTAGTTCCTGCTATTGCTTGAGTTTCTGTTGCTTTACCGCTTAAACTTCTTCTCAAAGTTCCAGTATCTATAAGAGGTTTTGAACTTCTTCCTCTTCTTGAATTTATAGTCAAAGTATTTAAATTTTGCCATTTTTCTCCTGTAGGAGATTTACTATTTCTAAAATTTAGTTGAGCTTCTTTAACCATGTCTTGAGCTATAATATTCAAGACAGTCTTCATATTTCTAATATTATTTGTTTGGTTTTCAATATTTATCATAATTCTTGATAAATTTGAATTAACTGAAATACTCATTAGTCTTCACTCATTAATGGAGGGTCTTGTTTTGCTTCTTCACTATCTAGTATTTTAATTAATTCCTTTTCTAATTCTTTTTCAAATTCTTCTATACTTTTGATTTTGTCCATTTTAGATACTCCTCTTCAATAATTTTTCCTACAGTACTAGCTATTTGCCTAGGTTTTTTATTATTCAAATATTCTGCCCATGCTTCTGCTACAAATTCTCTAATAGGATTTCTATTTGAATTATTCCAAGCATATGTAGATAATCCACTTGTTATTTCATCATTACTCATAGATGAGAATAAATTTTTAATTTCATCTAAATCAGAAATAAAAAGAAGATTGTCTATTTCATGCCCTAACTCATGATCTAATATATAATTTATTGTCTCACAACCTTCAGGATAAAATTTACTTAAAACACCTTTTTTTAAAAATAATAAATCATTTTTTTCAGAAAAATTTAAGTTATTTAATGTTACTCCACCTACATCTGGATGTTTCCAACTTTGAGCTAAATCTTTTGAAGAAACTCTTCCTATTGAAGTTCTTATTTTTTTCTCTAATGATTTCTTTATTTGTTTTTCATCTGTTACTCCATATTTATTAGCCAATAATTTATACTTTTCATAATTTTTTTTAATTTCTATTTCAAGTAATTTTCTATTTCTTCCTTGAATTGATCCTATAAATTTCATATTATTTCTTAATTCTGGTATTTTTTTATAATTTTCTTCAATACCTTTTATCCATTCTTTCGCATAATCAATATGAATATCTTTTAAATCAACAATATCAGATAGATTTTTTGTTTTAACATATTCTTCAAGTTCTTTAGTAGTTTTTATCTGTTCAAAATTTATATTTTCTATTGTTTTTTTAACTTCTTTTATATTCTTTTTCTTAATTATACCACTCTTTTTTATTGATTCCCAATAATTTTTAGCAGGATTAAAAGCAAATTTTCCTAAATTTTCCCTAGCATCACTTTCAAATTTTTTACTCTTATTTTGAATAGTTTCTCCCATAGATTCAATATCCTCTTCTGTAAGAGAAATTACATTACATCTACAGTTATATCCATTTGGTGGATAAATACTATTCCAAATAGGGTCATCTGCTCTCCAAATTTTTCCATCATACATTTTTGTGTGGTCCTGTTCTCTTCCATCTATAACCCCATCATAAAGCCAATTTGGATGTGTTTTTTTAATTCCAATTTGTGCTTTATATTGCCCAACAGAATAAGCAGTTTGCATATTTGTTCTATATACAGTTTCAAAGTAACTTCCATTTTTTCCAAGTCCAATTTTTTCTATTTCATCTTTTGAGTTAGCAAGCCAATCTTTGAAAGTCCCACCTATAGCAAGATTTTTTTGAATATTATTTAGTAATTTTAATTGCACTTCAAGATTAGTATTATCAAGAATATATTTAAAATTATCATAAACATCACTTTGAACTTCGTTAATAAAATCATAGCCTATTCTCTCAACATCAATAAAATATTTAATTGCATCATCAAACTTTAAATCAAAAGGATTTATCTTTTCTTCAAACTCTGAAATTCCAACTTTAACATTTGCATAACCTTGCAAAATCCCTAAAATAAATTTTTCTTCAAGAGAGTTTAAGTTAATATTAATGTTTTCAATATCTTCAAAGGAATTAATCTGAGACATTTCTATATCACAAGTTCCTAAACTCTCCTCATACTTTTTTCTAAGTTCCCTTGCTTGCTCTATTTTATCTTTTTTTTTTTCAAATTCGCTTATTTTTGTTGTTACTTCTTCCAAAGTATTAAATCCTAAGAACTCTTTAAGTTCGTCAATTCCAAGCTTATATCCTGCTTGTGATAACTTACTAATACTATCCATCTTGATACTTAGTATATTTGCTTCTTCTTTTTCGACCTCTTTTTTCTTCTTTTCCCTCTCTATTTCTTCATCAATATCAATCTTATCTGATAATTTTGGGTAGAAGTCTTTAGGGTCATAATTGTAAAATTTAGCATCTATTTCAAGAAGTTTTCTAAGCTCTTCTTCAACATAAGTTGCCATATCTGTAATTACTAAACTTTGTTGTTCAGCATGAGTTTGTGACTGTGCATAAGAACCTGTTCCAGAGTTTTCATTTTGTGCAAGAGTATTTCCTAATAAATATTTATCAATTTTCTTTTCATATCTTGACAATAACTGTGTATGTATTTCTGTTTTTAAATCATTCATAGTAATAAAACCAAATTGTTTTCCATTTTCAGCTTCAGAACCTGCAGGGATTCCGATTGCATATCCATCTTTAGCTTTTTTTAAATTTTCTGCTTGGTCTTTTATGTCTTCCTCATCTGCATTTGGGTCATAAATAAACCAAATTACTCTATCACCATAGCGATTTATAATAGCAGATAATTTTTTATCCAGTTCTCGCTTAATTTGGAAATCTTTAAATAATTCATAAAGAATCGATTCTCCTCTGTAAGCTTTATAATTATTATTAATTGTTATTAAAAACTTTTCCTCATCAATAAAAACTTGCCCATCATCTGATTTGTAATACCATTTTTTATTCGATATATCATAATCAAATAAATCTCTGCTTTTGGGCTTCACGTCAAAAGTAAAGTCTTCTTTGTAAACTATTTCTGATATTGAATAACCAAAAAACTTAGATTCTATAATATTTTCGAGTAATCCATTTAACTTCTTAAAATTTAATCTACTTTCAATTTCTGGAATCTTATCTTGATTTTCTTCTTTATACGCAACTAAATTTAATTCTTTTGCACATATACTTCTTTTAGTTGTATTTATAGCGGTTGCAATGTCTAAATCCTTTACCATCTGTTTTATATCTTCATAATCAAATTTATATTCAAATTCTGTATATAAAGAATCTAAAACTCTTGTTGCCACTTCTCTATGCACATTTTTATTCTCTTCCATAGCTCCCCCTTAATCTTTTACTAATACAAAATTAGAATCAATTTCACCCTTAGTAAAAATCTCTGTTCTAGGAGTTTTTTTACTTTTTAGTAAACAATGCAATGCTTCACTACAATTAACTAAAATATAATTTTTGCCCTTTATTTCTATTACTTCATATATTTTTTTAGTTATTTTATTTTGAATGTATTCTTTTTCTTTAATCATTTTTCCCCCTAAGCAGTTATAACTGTTTTTCCAATATATTTATTAAGATTTCCTATCTCACTTGACAGGATTCCTGCATATGCGAAAACGTCTACTACCTCATCATGTGCAGCATTTGGAAACTTCTTTAATTGCTCTTCAATCTTTGTAAGATTTTTTAAATTTTTATTAAAATATACTTTTCTGTTCTCAAACTTAATTGAAATTGTAGTTGCCCTCGTTGCTTTATCCCCTTGAGCTTTCAACGCTTTTAATGGGAAACTTTCCCTTTGAGCCTCTTGTATAATTCCTGTTCCAGACGACTTGTCCTCAACAGCAGAAAATTGTGCGTTCCACTCTTGATGAAGTTCTTTTATTTTTTTATATTGGTCGGGTATTTCTATTTTATCCAGGAACATATTAAGTAAATATAAATTACCCATTTTATCAAGTGCAAAAGTTCCAATGCCTGTATCATCATTCTGCTTTGCTACTTTCATTGCAGTATCAGCAGTTTGAAATATTCTACATTCACTAAGTGAAACTCTTGTATCGTCATCTCTAATAATCACATTATCAACTAATTTAAAGTATTGGAAATACTCGTTTTTAAACATTCCACCACCTTCAAGTGCTGGCTTTTGTTGATAAAGAGAATCCCATTCAAGCCTACCAACGGCTTTTCTTGTATTTTCTAATTCTTCTAATGGAAATCTTTCTGGCCAAAGAGCTTCTCCTACTTTTCTATTCAAAATGTCGTTCTCTTCCGCTACTGCTGGCAATATAACTAAATCAAACGTTTCTCCTTCCCCCGATTCCATTTCACTCATTAAATATCCTGCAAGATCTTGGTCATGCCAACGAGTTTGTACAATTATTACTCCTCCTCCAGGAGCAAGTCTTGTACGAATTGTTGATTTATACCAATCAATAACATTTTGACGTTTTAAAGAAGATTGAGCTTCAGCTCTATTTTTTATTGGGTCATCAATTATTGCAATATGTGCTCCTTTACCAGTTGCAACACCTCCTACAGAGGTAGCTGAGAACTTTCCACTTTTACCTTGTAATGCCCATTGCATTACAGAGTTACTATCTATAGCAAGCTTTTGTGAAAATAATTCTTCATGTTTTGCAAATGTATTTCTACATTCTCTTGAAGCCTCTTCAGCTAACTTTGAAGAGTATGCTCCTAACATAATTTCCCAATTTGGATAATTTCCTAAAACCCACGCAGGATATTTCTTTGAAGTCAATTTGCTTTTACCTGCTCTTGGTGGCATACATATAATAAGTCTTGGGCTTTTTCTTTCTTTGACATCCCTAGCAAACTTCTCAAGTTTATTAACAAGTAAATTTAGATGTGCTGCAGGTTTCCATCTATTATCCTCTTCATCATCTTTTGAATCTTCAATCATAAATTCTAAAAGACTTTCTTTTACTTTTCTTCTATGAACTTCTAATATTGCTCTAGCTCTTACTTGAATTTCCTCTTCTTTAGTCATTAATTATCACCCTTTAGAACATCAAAATTACCCTCAGCCAATGCTTTTGCCTGTTCAGGAGTTATCTTTTCCCAATCTATTTGCTTAGGAAGTTCTTTAGTTTCTTTAAGAGGTTTCTTGTCATATTCTCCAGGAGCGAACTTATTAAGTGATAACTCTAAAGCTTTAACATTTGGAGCATTCTCAACTACAATCTTTGTCTTTTTCTCTCCAACATATCCATCTTTACTATATACATCTTCTATTTTTTTAGTTCTTGTTTTGATTTCTCCAAGCGCAACTTTATAAAGTGCATCCTCTAACTTAAATTTCTTAATCTCTTTATCCGCTGCTTTACGCCCTTCTATGTAAGCCTGTTCAAACTCTTTCTTAGTTAAATACTTGGCGAATGTACTCTTTGATAATTCAAGCATTTCTCTAATACTCTCTTTTGTTTTATACTTTAACTCTCCATTTTCATTTACCGCAGAACTATAAAAGAACATACTTTCAATAATATCTTGAGTGTATTTGCTATTACTTCTGTCTCTCACTTCATTCTGTGCAATAATTGCAGGTACATCTATATAACAAGTTAAATCATTCCAGTTATACCGAATAATCCAGTTATTCAAGCATTGTAAGGTTAATCCATATTTCCTTGCTATTTTACTTTTATTAATATCTTGTTCATGAAACAACATATATTGATACTCTCTCATAAGCTTTCTATACTTATTTGACTCTGTTACTGATGCCATAGTTACCCCCTTTAGCAAAAACAAAAAAAGCACACATATAAAGTCCTTTCAGACGATATAAGTGTGCCTAGTTAGTGCTACTACTTAATTTTATTCTATTTAATTCATTCTACTACACTTTGTTTTTATTTTCAAGAACCTGTTTTTTATCCACTAAAATATTTTTTTAGGCTTACCACCTTGAAAGAAGGTGAGTTTATGAAAATAACTATTTATATTACATCAATAAGAATTGTATATTTTATTATTTTTAACTGGGAATATATTACTACTACTATTGATTTTGTTCTAACTATCATTTAAGAGAGTTTCATACTCTCTTATTTTTTATCTAATATTTAATTAATTCTTAGTGATTAATCTTTTATACTTCACCAAAGTAGTTTTAGAAACATTAAAGGCTTCCATAAATTCTTTATCTGTCATACTACCACCAAATTTTTTAGAATGCTTTAAAAGTTTTTCTTTTACTTCTATTGCCCTCTTAGTTTCTACTTTAGATCCTTCTTTTCTTCCAATTTGTTTTCCTTTTGCTTTTGCTTCTCTTAATCCTTGTTTAGTTCTCTCTCTGATATCTAATAATTCTTTTTCTGCTTGTATAAATGCTAATTTAATATCTTCTTTAGCTTTTATTCTGAAAGCTTGTTTAATCCCATTCAGAATTGCTTCTATCATCTTATTGTCTGTCTCTGGGAGAGATAGCTCTAATGCTTTTCTATAAGTTTCTGTATTAATATAAGGCTCATTAAGGAATACCAACTCAATTCCTTTTTCTTCAAGTTGATAATATAAATTACTTCCCTCTTCTGCATCCCTTGACATTCTACTTACAGAATCAAAAATTATTTTAACTTTATTCCCTTTTTTTAGTTCCTTTTCTGCAAAACTTAACATTTTTTGGAATTGTGGCCTTTCTAGTGTTTTAGATGAAAAGGCTTCTTGGAAAATAATTATTTCATTATTAATTTTTTTCAAATTAGTTATTTGCCTGTCTATACTTTGACTTGCTAATGAAATTCTTGCATATCCTAAAATTATTTCTTTCATAAAATCACTCCTAAAAGGTTTAGTTTTAACTTTCGTTTAATTTATACCTAAATATTAACACCATTTTTTTATTATGTCAATATAAAAGTATACCTTTTTTAAAAACCTTTAAAGTGTACCTGTAAAAATTCTATTTTTACAGAAATTTTTAGGGGCTAGTCTGCAAGGAGTGAATGTGTAATTAAACCATATATTTATTACAAATTAGGGGGTGAACATGAGTTCTACGATTTTTATAAACAAAATTGATTTTTTTCATATGTTTTGTTTACATTTTTGTTTAACTTTTATATGTTTTATAGTTATTTTATGTTTATAGTTTTGTTTACTTTTTTTTCTTATTTCATTTGGATATTTTGTAAAAACTAGAATTTTAGTATGAAAGAAATCTCGAACAGTATTATGTTTGTAAAAACATGGGATATTCGTATAATATAAACTCTAATACGAACTATTTAAAATTTACTCTATACTTTATAATTAAAGGTTTTAAATCTTTTTATTTTTTATGTATTTTTCAGAGTGTTTACATACTTATTTTATTTTTATAAATTTAACTAATTTTGTTTAGTAGATGGACTGGTTTTTTCCATTTTTCTTAATAATTTTTTTATATTCATTAATAGTGCTAATGCATATAAATACTCTTCATATTTTTTCCCATTAGGATTTAGCTTTTTTAATATTCTTTTAATTCTTATTTTTTCTTCTCTTATAGACTTTTCAGTTTTTTTCATCATAATGTTTTCCCTTTCTAATAAAAAAGAGACATTTAAGCCTCTTCTAATTTAAATTTTTCTTTAAATTTCTCAACATCCATTTCACTAATTTCTTTCATATTCACTAAATTTCCAATTATATGAGGAATCTGTATAACTGGAATTATATTAATTAAAAACAAAATCAATCTTCCAAGTATAAAAAGTTTTAAAGAACCTTTTATTTTATTTTTTAATTTATATTGCTTCTTTTTGAAGCTTCGCAAACTAAAATAAGCTTCTGTTGTTAATATTCCTAATAAACAAATCAGTATGTAAAGTGTAATTAATATTTTTAAAGTTATCCCCATTTATATCTCCTGTTCATTTAAAATTTGATATATTTCATTAAATTTATTAGAATTATAAACATAAAAGCTTCCGTCTTCTTTTTTATAATCCAATCTCCAACTTCTAAAAAAATGTTTCTTTTACTTGTGTGTATTTCCCCTTTAAAATAAGAACTTGATATTTCTGTAATATAAAAACTACTGTACAAGTTAATGTAAATAAAATTAATATTTTTTTCATTTTTCTCCTTTGTCAATTATAGTTTTTTCAATTTTTACTATTGGAAATATGGCCTCTAACAAAAGTATAGTTCCTAAAAAATGTAAAACATCACTAAAAATAAATTTTAGAATTTCTAACATGTTAACACCTCACTTTTTCTAAAAATTCGACTCTACAACTTCCAATAATTTTTCCATCAATTTCTACCATAAATTGTCCACTTATAACACTTGATAAATCTGAAATAATAGCTTCTTTATCATGATATTTGCTTTGTCTATCTTTAATTTTAACATTGTCTCCAGCTTTCAATTATTATCCCCCTAAATCTTAAATTTGTTAGCTGTTTCATTGACTTTTGCTCTAATATTTTTTTCATTTCTCTTTGAATACTTCTCAAGGGTCTTTGTTGTTGAGTGGCCCAACTTTGAAGCAATCTCATGAATATCCGTATTAGCTTCAAGCTCTGTAATAGTGTAAGTATGTCTTAAATTATGAATAAATCTTTTATTTTCAGGTATTTTAGCTAATTTACAATAGAATTTCATAATATCTAATGCTCTTCTACTTGTAATTACCTTTCCTGTTCTTTCACTAGAAAATAAATATTCATTATTGCTCTTATTAGAAAAGCTCTTTGATTCTTTCGCAAAGGCACTTGGTACAAGAATATACCTTGTTTTTCCTTTGCTCCTCACTTCTATACGTTTTTTGTTTGTATCAGAAGTTTTAAGTTGCAATGCTTCACTAACTCTCGTACCTGTACTGACTATAAAAAAAAGAAGCAAGTAATCTCTAATATTTCGTTCTTTTGCCTCTTTTAGTATTCTTTTAACTTCGTTAATTGTAAGTTCTTTTTCATAATATTGACTAGCTGGGTCTAAAATTGTTTTAAATGGAAGCTTAATTTTCTCATTTACTAAAGTTTGAGGCATAATCCCATATTCTATAATAAGAAATTTTAGATAAGATCTTAACACCTCAAACTTATAATTTATTGTTGCTTCTTTGATTCCAGAAGATTTTAAAAAATCTCTGTAATTTTTAAAAGCAACATAAGTTAACTTTTCTACTTCTCCAAGTTCTCTTTTAAGCCTTTTAATACAATAAATATAAGCTCTTATTGTATTATCTGCTTTACCTTGGTTGGTTAAATATTTTTTATATTCATTTATCATTATTCATCATTTTAAGTTGGCATTTTTCTGTGAATGAGAAATTTACAGTTCCTAAATGATTTTTTACTATCAAAACCTCAGCTGGTCCATCAATACTTAATAAGCTTTCTATTTTTTTTATTATCTCTTCAGGAATTTTCATCTCTTTCATTTTGCCTCCTAAAATACTCTTTTAAATCCCATTTCAGCCATAAGATCCTTTTCATCTTTGAAATTTGTTTGATACTTCAATTGTCCCCAAATAGAATTTACTTTCTCTAAAGATTTTGAATCTAAGCTTTTTAATTGATCATTACTTGTTAAGTTTTTATCTCCATTATATGAAAATTCAACTGCTTCTCCTAAAGTCTTACCGACTGCCATTAAAGCAAGACTTTTTGCCTTTTGTTCATGTAAATTTAATTTTTTTGTAAGATAATTTTTCATAATTTCATAAGTTTCTTCAACTATTGCTGTAAGTAACTTTTTACTTATTAAAACTCTTACCCACTTTGGTAGGAGTTGATAAGTAATATTTACTGCCTTTTCTAGTTTTTCAGAATTATCTAAACTAAAAAAGTGTTCAGCTACTTTTTCTACTGCAATCATTGCAGATTTTTTAATAATTTCTTTTTTCCCTTTTTGAACCATATAAAAAATTATTGATAAAATTACAATTAAAACAACATAAAAACCATATTTTTCCATTTTTTCCCCCTATTTTTTTATCACTAAATTTAGTATTGCACCTAAAACTACTGTACCTATTGTTGCTAATATAAAAATAAATATTCTTTCTATAACATTTATTTTATATGTATTTATGTCATGTTCTTTATCTCTTCCTTCATGTTTTTTCTCATGAATATCACTAAATTCTTCAAGATTTTTTATCTTTTCTCCATGAATTTCTACTGTTCTCTCCACATCATTAAGTCTTTCATCCATAATTAACTCCTATTTATTGTAATATTTTAAACTTGCTTTTCTTTTTTTCAAAAGATGATCAAGTAAAAAACCTGATGAATAATTTTTCTTTACTCCTTGGATTGATTTTGTTACACAATCAACCACATAATTAATATCTTTTGAAGTGTTAATATCTTTAAAAAATTTAAATCCAACTTTTTTAATATATTCAATAGCTATTTTTCCTGCTATTTTTTCATCACAGGCCAAGTCTGGATTATTAATCAAGTCTACACCTATAAGCTTGCCATATTCTTCGTAAAGAGTTTTCCCAGTTATTTGGATAAAGCCTCGACCTCTATACATAAAGCCACCCTTATCGGCATATACTAAGTTTCCTAACCCTTTTTCATTCATAACTAGCTTTTGGATATCTGCATAGGACATCCCTTTTACTTTGCTTGGAAATACAGCTTTTATTCTTTCAACAGAAGAATATTTCAAACTCTCTTTAATTGGTTTAAAGTTTGATTCAATTTCTATATTCCCAAGTAATCCTGCTGTAACTTCTTTTGACAGTCCAGCTTCTTCAAACATTTTTTTTAACTTTTGAACGGTTTCATTCATTTTTTACCCCCTTTTATTTTTTTGCAAAAGAAAACAAATAAAAAACTTTTGCATAGGTGTCTCCTATATTTTTTTATAGGATTTTTGTTTTTTTTATATAAACTATTAGTCCATATTAAGCTCCTCTTAAAACATTGATAATATATTGCTTTTTATTTCTTTCAAAAATTTGTCTAATAACTGGATTAAATGCTGTAAGCTCTGCTTTTTCTAAATAATATTTTTCTGCTCTTTCCAAAACTTCTGCTTTTTCAGCATCTAGCATTTTCTCAAAACTTTCCCAAACTTCTTCATTTGAATTTTTAATATTTTTAATTTCTTGTTTTTTAAGTTCTTCAGCATGTTTTTTCTCTTCAATTTTTTCAAGCTTTTCTCTTTCTGCTTCCTCAACAATTCTTATGTTTTCGGCTTCTGTATGACAGCATTTTGTCAAATATGCCTGTAAACTTTTAGCTATATCGACATTCAAATCTTTTCTTACAGAGTTTAAAGCTTTGATTACAATATCTTCTGAGAACTCATTAACTAATTTAGTGATTACTGAGTTATGAAGAGAAATATTTGATTTATATTTTTTTTCAAAGAACCTGTTAAGACAAGTTTTTTCAATACTTTCTGCTAAAATACCTTTAATACTAGCATTTTCTTGAGTCTTTTGTTTTCTTGAAAAATTCACTTTTAACGATACTAACTTTTCCCTAGAATTTTCTGTTTTATATACAGGCTCTATGGCCTTTGTATCAATTATGATGTCTGTTTTATCATTAATTTCTTTAATTGACTCTTTGATTTTAGTACTCAAAACTCTTGTTTCATATGATGTCCCCATCAAGTTATTAAAATAATTTAGGTGAATTGTATATACACCTTTTTTTATTTGTGAAAATAAGATTTGATAAAGTCTAAAACTTATTTTGTCATCAAGCTTCATAAGTTCATCAATTTTTTCAATTAAGAAAAATTCATTAAGATTTTCAAAAACATTAACAGGAATATCAACAGAAAAAACTCCATTTTTATATGAATGTTTATAAATTGGGTGAATAGTTTCATACTCATAATTCCCAAATTCATCAATAGAATCTCCTTTAGTTCCTACCCCTTTATGAAAAACTTCTGAAGCTTTTGCTCCTAGTTTTTCTAATCTCTCTATGTGTCTTGATTTGTAATTAATAGCTTTGGCTATCTCTCTAATATGAAGCTCACAATGATAATATCCATTTGTATGAACCTTTGAATCTTGCTCTTTAATAATTTGTTCCATCTTCATAAATCTTAAGATTGTATAAAAAATCTTAAGAGAACTGATATCATAATCTTTAAAAACATTTTGAATTAAATCCATAATTTACTCCTTTTTTTTAATGTGACAATCGGTAACGGGAAGGCTATTTTTTTGTGACAATCGGTAACGGGAAACCCCCATTTTTTGTGACAATCGGTAACGGGGAGTGTGACAATCGGTAACACGTAGCGTTTTTTTTGGCTCTGTATACATTTAAAATCAAGGTCTCCAGCGTTTTGTGTTTTGCTCTATATCTTGTAGAATTATATCTTGTAGAATATATATCTATCTACGTAGAGAGAATTTGATTTTTTTAATAAAAATAAATATTAAATTTAAGTAAAAAATTGATAATTTTACTTAATTTTTGACTATTTTTATAAAATAATCACAAATATTTAGTTTTTATGGTAAAATGGAAATTATTTTTTAAAAGCTCATTTATTTACAAAATGAATATAATTAGTATTTTAAAAAAAATAATTGTTGCTAAATACAAATAACTTTTGAACTTTTAAAAGATATTTGATAAAATAAATCATTCCATTTTTTAACGGAAAAAATTTAATTTTATTTTTTTATACCCTATCTAAAAAAAAATATTGATTTATTTGTTAAATAAATGTAATATATCAATTGAAGGTTTACTTTTTACAACTTTAATTGATAACAATGTATACTTTTTGTTGTTATTTTTAATCAATTATTAATATACATTATTTTTTAATTAGTTGCAAATTTTTTTTCAGGAGGATAGAAAATTTATGTCTATAATTGAAAAAGCAAAAGAATGCGAAAAATTTGAATTAGAACCAATTTTTCGAATTTCAAAAAATTTAAAAAAACTAGATGAACAACATCAAGTTTTAAAATTTTTAATTTTTAGAGCAGAAGAATTAAAAGAGGAGGAATTTATTTATGAAAAAGTAAATAATTTTTTTAAAAATAAAAAATATATAGAGAAAAAAGATAATGAGATACTAATGAAATACTTATATTCAAATATAAGAACTGAAAGGTATCAAAAAAATATTGAACTATATGAAAATTTTTCAATTGATTATGATTTTTTTCTCAAAAATAAAATATTAAATATCTTTTCTTATTCTTATATTGAATTATTTAAATATTCTAAATCTATTGAAATTCTTGAAAAAATTAAAAATGA
>JAFGUR010000127.1 GCA_016938425.1 Fusobacteriaceae bacterium | reverse complement strand
TTATTTATAAATAAGATAATCTATATATTTTTATTAAAATGGATAATAAGAAAAAACCTATAATTCAAGTAACAAATTTGACAAAGAAGTTTAAAGAGTTTGTTGCAGTTGATGATATTTCTTTTGAAGTTAAAAGAGGAGAAATATTTGCATTTTTAGGACCTAATGGTGCGGGGAAATCTACAACAATTAAGATGCTTACAACTCTTATAAGACAAAATTCAGGTAAAATATTAGTTAATGGGTTTGATACTCAAAAGAATCAGGATGATGTGAGAAAGTCTTTTGGTATTGTTTTTCAAGACCCTTCATTAGACACTGAACTTACTGCGTATGAGAATATGGATTTTCATGCAACTTTGTATAAGGTGTCAAAGAATGATAAGAAAAAAAAGATTTTAGAACTTTTAGAGTTTATTGGTCTTGATGATAGAAAGGATGATTTAGTTAAAACATTCTCAGGTGGAATGAAGAGAAGATTAGAAATTGCTAGAGGATTAATTCATGAGCCACGAATTTTATTTTTAGATGAACCAACTTTAGGTTTAGATACTCAAACAAGGCATTTCTTATGGAAACATCTTAATGATATTAAAAAAAGTAATGATATGACAGTTTTTATGACAACACATTATTTAGAAGAAGCAGAACAAATTGCTGATAAAATTGCTATAATTGATAGAGGTAAAATAATTGCTTATGGTTCTGTTAAAGAGATTATTAGTGAAACAAAAACAAAAACTTTAGAAGATGCGTATTTGAAATTGACTGGAGAGAATATTAGGAAAGATAGTGCATCCTCATCTGATATGATGAGACAAGTTGTGAGGAATAGGTGAGAGAATGGGAGCGATACATGTTATGTGGAAAAGGCAACTTATAAGATTTACAAGAGCTAGAGCAAGAATTGTGATTTCTTTAGTTCAACCTTTATTATTTTTAATAGCTTTTGGTTATGGTTTTGGAGGAGTTTATGCTGCTGCTGGTGAAGGTGATTATATGTCATTTTTGGCACCAGGAATTGTTGCTATGACTATTTTATTTGGGTCTGTTATGAATGGTGCAGAAACTATTTGGGATAAGCAATTTGGGTTTTTAAAAGAGACTTTAGTTGCTCCAGTTCCTAGGTGGAAGATTATGCTTGGAAGAACACTTGGTGGAGCAACAGTTGCAATTTTTCAGGGAATTTTAGTTTTATTAATTACTATGCTTTTAGGGTTTAGATTTGTAAGTTGGTATTATTTTTTGGTTGCATTATTAGTTATGTTTTTGATTGCTATGTTTTTTAATGCTTTGGGAATAGCTATTGCATCGAGATTTGATGATATGAGCGCTTTTCCTATGATTATGAATCTTTTAATTATGCCTATGTTTTTTTTATCAGGAGCTTTGTTTAGTCTTGATGGATTACCTACATTTTTAAGAATTATAACAACTTTGAATCCAATGGTTTATGGTGTAGATGCTTTGAGGGGTTTGCTTACAGGAGTTTATTTGACAGGATTTATAGTTGATATGGTTGTTTTAATTCCTTTGAGTGTGTTAATGATAATACTAGGAGCTTGGAGTTTTTCTAAGATAGAAGTTTAGGTATTAATCTATATCTCTACCTCTACCTTTACCTAGATTGCTATGACTATTGTCACCTTTTTGATTTGTATCAATGGTGGTGACATTTATTTTTCAATAAATACTATTAAGAAGAGGGTCTGATTTTTTATAGTATGGAACAACAAATAAGAGAGAAATTAGAGTTTAAGTTGGTAGAAAGTAATCCAGCTTGGGTAACTTTTGGAAAAGAATTTGCAGAAATAGATGGAGTTAAATATCATAGGAAACAAGGAACTGAACATATTTATAGACAAGTTGGAAATTTGTTAGAATGTTTAGATTGTGGCGAGGATGTTTTGGCAGCAACAATAGAACATCCGATGCCTAATAATAAATTTTCATTTTTGGGTTTTGGTAAAGCACGTACTGAAATAGTCCCTTATTGTCCAATTTGTGAAGAGAGGCCAAAATATGGTGTTTCTGTTATTAAAAAATAATAAGTATTTTTATTTTTTAAGTTTTTTTTACCAGCTTAAGTATTTTTGAATGAATTTGTTTTGTTTTCTTAAATAGTATTTTCTAGTTTCATCTGCGAATAATATAAATAGTGCAAATGGAATTGGGAGTAGCAATTCAAAAAGTGTTAGTGGTGCTGTTTGAAAGAAAGTATTTACAAATGGTGTATATGCTATTATTCCTATAAGAACTAATTCTGCAAATATTCCAGCATAAACTAATTTGTTTTGGAAGAATCCTTTTACGAATAATGACTCAACTCTAGTTCTGCAAATTAATACATCAGCGATTTGGCATATGATAATACTTACAAAATATCCTGTAACCGCTTTTAGGTATAGAGGGTTATTGAATGCTAATTCAGTTCCCCAACTCCATCCTCCTGCATATAGTATGTAAAAGAATGTAAAGAATCCTGCAAGTGCTTGTATCATTCCTATTATTCCGTAAGACATGAATAGTAGTCTTTTTGATAATAGTCTTTCATCTCTTGCTCTTGGTTTTCTTTTCATTACATTATCTTCAGGTTTCTCAACCGCAAGTCCTAGAGCTGGAATAAGGTCTGTTCCTAAATCTATTGCTAAAATTAGTATAACTGAGATTGCAAGTGGAAATCCAAGTAGAACAAAGAATATAAATGGTAGAATTTGAGGGACATTACTTGTTAGGATATATGCTACAAATTTTTTAATATTATCAAATATGGTTCTTCCTTCTTCAATTGCAATTACAATTGTTGCAAAGTTATCATCGAGTAAAACCATATCGGCTGCTTCTCTTGCTACTTCTGTGCCCATTAAGCCCATTGCAACACCCATGTCTGCATTTTTTAGTGCGGGAGCATCATTTACACCATCTCCTGTAACTGTTACGATCTCTCCTAGTGATTGAAGTGTTTTTACGATTCTTAATTTATGGGCAGGGTTAGTTCTTGCGAAAATTAAATTGTCTTGTTTTAATATTTCTTTAAGACTTGATTCATCAGTTTTATCAATATCTTCTCCTAGTAGAATTGTTGGTTTGCCTTGTATCAGTCCAACTTGTTTTGCTATAGCTTCAGCTGTTAATGAGTAGTCTCCAGTCATCATTATTACTTTTATTCCTGCAGTATGACATTTTTCGATTGCACTTTTGATTTCTGCTCTTGGTGGGTCTAGTAATCCAACTAATCCTATGAATATAAAATCTTCTTCAATTGCTTTTTCAGTATTTGTTTCTTTGTATGCAAAGCCTAACACTCTCTCACCTCTTAGAGCAAGAGTTTTGTATTGTGAATTGATATCTTCTTTTTCTTTATCGCTTAGAATTCTGATTTCATTGTTGTATATTATTTTAGAACATTTAGTAAGAATTACTTCTGGTGCTCCTTTCATGTAGGCAATCTTGTTTTTGCCTTCAAGATTTGTTGTAATCATTCTTTTTGTTTGAGAATCAAATGGTGTTTCATGAATTCTTTCATAGTCTGTATTGATTTTATCTAAATCTATATAATTATTTGAGAATTGCAGAAGTGCAGTCTCTGTTGGGTCTCCTAGGAATGTATTATCTAGTTTTTTAGATGCATTATTACATAGAATCATTGTTTTAAAAAGTATTTCGGATTCTAAAATTGGAGTATTTTTCTTTTCTTGATTTATATTTGTATATTCGTAAATTTGATTATTTGCAAATATTGTTGAGAGAGTCATCTTGTTTTGTGTTAGAGTTCCGGTTTTATCTGTACAAATAACTGTAGTTGAACCTAGCGTTTCAATTGATTCAAGGTTTTTTACTAATGCATTTTTTTTAGCCATTCTTTTAGATGCTATGGTTAGAGCTAGAGTGATTGTAGGTAGTAGTCCTTCTGGAACATTTGCTACGATTATTCCTATTGCAAAGATAATGCTTCCAATTAGAGGTTTACCCATTAATAAACTAATGAAAAAAATACTATACCAAGAGTTATTGCAATTGTAGAGATAATTTTTATGAAATGTTTAGTTTCTTTATGAAGAGGTGTTTCTACTTTTTTTGTTTCTTTAGTTAACGAAACTATTGCTCCTATTTGTGTTTTCATTCCTTTGCCATATACAACTCCTTTTCCATTTCCTGTTTGGACTAATGTTCCTGAAAATAACATATTTCTTGATTCTAATATATTATTACTTGTGCATTCAAGTTTTCTTAATTGGGGTTCGGATTCTCCAGTAATTGATGCATTATCAACTTTTAGAGCATTTGCTTCGATTAATCTACAATCTGCAGGAATTTTATCTCCTTCTTGAACCATAATTATATCTCCAGTTACAAGTTCTTTTGCGTTTATTTCTATCCAATTTCCATCTCGTAGAACTTTTACAATTGAAGGAATCATCTTTTGAAAAGATTCCATTATTTTTTCTGATTGATATTTTTGAATAAATGTAAATATAGTATTTAGTATTACAACACTTATTAGAGCAATTCCAATATACATATTTCCCTGATTAGGATTTAGGTATTCTGCTAAAAATGATAAGGCAGAGCCAATCATAAGAAGTATGGCAAAAAAATTGATAAATTCTTTTAGAAATTGGATTATCAGTGGAGATGATTTAGTTGTGGTTAGTATATTTAATCCTTCACTTTCTTGTCTTTTTTTTGCTTCAAGTGTAGTTATCCCAAATTTTGAAGAGCTTGTTCTTGCATAGATTTCACTTAATTCAACTTTGTGTTCATCATTCATATAGATTTTTTGGACTATTTGTTTATTAAATTTATGTACTTATTTTTTTTAATTAGTAAAATAAAAAGTTGCAAACTTTTAAAAAAGAGAAATAATGCAATAATATATAGCAAATAAATAAATGGAAAAAAAGAATATTATTGAAGTTCACAATTTGAGGAAGGTGTTTAAAGTTCCTAAGAAATCTAAGGATTTGACTTGGATTAAAAAAAGACTTTCTTGGGTTTATAGAGAATGGGAAGAAAAGGTTGCTGTAGTAGACATTGATTTAGAGATTAAAGAAGGTGAAATTTTAGGTTATCTTGGACCAAATGGAGCTGGAAAGTCAACAACAATTAAGATGCTTACTGGAATTTTACATCCTACTCTTGGAGAAATTAAAGTTTTTGGAAATTTAGATCCAGTAAAGGATAGAAACGAATATACACAACAAATTGGTGTAGTTTTTGGGCAAAGAAGTATTTTAGCTTATGATATTCCTGTTAAGGATTCTTTTAGATTATTCAAAGCTATTTATGGACTTAGTGAGGAGTTTTATCAGGAAAGAGTTGAATACTTGGTTAAAATGCTTGGAATTGAAGATTTTTTTGAGAGACCTTATAGAATGCTTTCATTGGGTGAGAAAATGAGATGTGAGCTTGCAGCTTCATTTTTACATAAACCTAAAATTGTATTTTTAGATGAGCCTACAATTGGTCTTGATGCTTCTGCAAAGATTGCAATTAGAAAGTTTTTGAGAAAGATTAATCGAGAGGAAGGTGTAACTATTATGATTACTACTCATGATATGGATGATATCGAAGAGTTGTGTTCGAGAATTATTTTAATTGATGAAGGAATCGTTGCTTATGAGGGGTCACTTACTAAGTTTAAAGCGACATATTCAGATTGGAAGAGGGTTAGTTTTTATTATAAAAAAGTTCATGATAAAGATAAACTTAAAAAATTGAGAGAAAATTTAGATGTGATTGAGGAAATTGAACATAATATTACAATTAAGATTCCTGCAAATGATTCTTTAGGTAAATACTTATCTCAAATTGTTGAGAGTGTTGAAATTATTGATTTGACTATTCAAGAACCTAAGTTAGAGAATATTGTGGCAAAGATTTATGAGAATAGAAAAAAGGGGTCGTGAATAATGGGAAAGTTAATAATTTCAAGCTTGTCAAAATCAGAAGATGTTTTACAGTTTACTATTAATAAAGTTGATGATTTTTTTGAAGTTTTTAGGGAGTTTATGATTGGAATTGGTTTTGATGCTGAGAGTTTTTCAGTTAAAATTTTTGGACTTGATATTAATGAAGATGATGTGTTGATTGGTAAAGAAAATATATTTGAGAAAGATGAAATTAGAGATTTAATAGGAGATGTCAATATTACTATCTCTTTAATTTATTCTAAGCTGAATATATTTATAACAATTTTTAAAAGAAATAAATTTGAAAATAAATTTGATAATAAATTTGAGGATATATTTGGTAAATATTTTTATGTTGGGTTTGAAAAATGAAAAATAAAGAAACACAAAGTTATCCATCATATCATAAGTATGTGGAATACTTTAAGATAGGATTTAAGAAATCAATTGAGTATAAGTCATATTTGATAGGAACATTAACTACACCATTTTTCATGGGTATTTTTTTCTATTTTATTTGGCAGTATATTTTTGAGGTTAAAGGAGCAGGAGATCCTAATTTTTTAATTGGTGGTTTTACTTTTGTAGAGATGATTGTATATTTAGTTATTGGTCTTTTAATTAATACTGCTAGAGCAAGCGATATTTCAGATAGAATTTCTCAAATGATAAAGTCAGGAGATATTGCTATTATGCTTTGTCGTCCAGTTAATTTTGTTAAATCATTATTGGCAGATAGTTTTGGAAGTAGAATTATTAATATTGTAATGTTCTTTTTTTTGCTTTTAGGTATTACTAAAGTTGCAGGAATACATTATCCTCCTGCAGGAATATTTGCTTTATTTATAGTATATGGATTTTTGCTTATCTTTTTTGATATTGTGATAAATGTTATGATTGGTGGACTTGCTTTTTGGCTTACAGAGATTTGGGGAGTTAGATCTTCAATTCAACAAGTTTTATGGATTTTGTCAGGTAGAGCTTTACCACTTAGTTTATTTCCTACTTGGATGATAGGGTTTTTGAAATGGACGCCATTTTTCTATTTAGAATATACATTTGCAAGTATTTATTTAGGAAAGTTAGGATTTGAGGAAGCACTTCGGGCAATGGGGATATTTATGGTATGGATTGTTATTATGGTTATTTTGATGAGAATGTTATATACTAGAGGATTTAGCAAATTGACATCATTTGGAGGATGAATAGAAAATGGATTTTTATTTCAATTTAATTTTTATACCATTTTCTTTATTTGGGATTGTGTTTTGGATTTATAATGAAATAAAAATTAAAAAAATTAAAAAGGAAATATTTCGATATATGAAAGATCATTATTTTGATGAATATAGGGATGATAGTATATTACTGCCTTTTGGAAGAAATAGACCTAGTTTTTATAGAGATATATTAGAATCAAGAGTATTTAGAAATAAAAGATTACCTAATGATGAATATTTGGATAAAAGATATAAGATATTGAAGAAATATATTCAATTAAGATTTTTAGGTTCAATTTATGTAGGTATTTTCTTTTTTGTGAATTTAGGTTTTAAATTATTTTATATATAATAAAATGGAACAAGTTAAACTTTTTGGAATTAGTAGACAAAAGAAATCAAAGATTTCTGAGCCTGGTTCATTCTCCAGGTATTGGGATTTTATAAGAGTAAATTTTTTTATTATGTGGAGAAATTTGCTTGAATATAAAGTTAATTTATTTAGTGGGTTCTTTATGCAATTTTTTTATTTGGGAACACATATTCTTTTACTATTAATTATTTCAGATAATTTTGGTTTTATCATTAATTGGACAAGTCTTGATTTTATTTTATATTTATTGTTTTATGATTTAACGTTTATGATTGCAGGAATATTTATTTGGCAAACTCAATTGTTTGGAATTATAATAAATGGAGAGTTGAGTAATTTTTTAACGAAGCCTTTGAATCCTTTTTTTTTACAACATTTAGTAAAATTGATGGTGCTGGTGCTGTTATGATAAGTATGAATATATTTTTTATAATATGTGTTTTGTTTGATAAGGTAAGTTTTATTACTTTTTTAGTTTTAGCATTCCTTTCTATTCTGTTTGGTTTATTTGAATTTGTAGTAATATCATTTCTTCAAAGTTTTGAGTTTTTCAGAAAAGGACTGAGTAGGTTTTTTACAGAGAGTCAACAGGTTGTGGCTTCTTCTCAAGGTCAGTATCCAGTAAATTTTTATGAGAAGTTTAGATTTAAGAATATTTTTTTGATTTCTACAAGGGCATATGTGGCTTTATTTTTGGTTGTATATGTTAAGACTTCAAATTTATTTGTATTCTTTGAATTTGAAATGTTAGTTTTTGTTTTATTAATTTTAGCATCTAGTTTTGGTGTTTGGATTAATTGGCATTATGGTCTAAAGAAATATGAGGCGTTTGGATGAAGATGGAAATAATAAATATATTGAAAAAATATTTTACTATTTTTTTTACAAAATATATTATGTGTCTGAAAGAGAATAAGGAATATAAGGTTAATTTATATTCAGCTTTAATGTTTGATTTTGTAACATTGTTTGTCTTTTATTTATTTTTATCAGTTTTTATTGGAAGTTTGGCAGGAGATATTTTAGTTGGTTGGAGAAAATATGATTATATTTTATATTATTTTTTATTGCTTCATGCAGGGAAAGGAGTTAGATTTTTTTTCTTACAAGGGTTTAGTAGGAATTTGCTTAATGGAGTTATGAATATTTATTTGTCTAAGCCTGTGAATCCTTATTTCTTTTCTGCTATTCAAACATATAGAGGTGCAAATGCTTTAACTTACCCTTTATTGTTAATGATAATTATTTGTATGATTTTCATGTTTGATTATACTAATTATATTTTGGGGTTTTTTATGATGTTTTTTGGACTAGTATATTATATTACATTTTATAATCTTTTTGCATCACTTGCTTTTTT
>JAFGUR010000126.1 GCA_016938425.1 Fusobacteriaceae bacterium | reverse complement strand
ACAAAAAGGGATGGTAAAGAAAGAAGTTAAGGAAGTATTGATGTTAAAGGATCATGAAATAAACTGGATATTGGATAATATAAAAAAACTTAAAGATGAAGATATAGATTTGTTTGAAAAATTCAAAGCAATTCTATAAAAGTCCGATAATTAAAGGAGAGACTATGGAACTAAAATTTCTTAAAATCAAAACTGAAAAACACCCTACAACTAATACTCAACTAGAATATTTAGACCATCATAGCGCGGTTGCCGTATTAATTTTAAATAGTAAAGAATCTAAAACTTTATTGGTTAAACAATATCGTCCAGGAAACAGAGGAGAACTATATGAAATACCAGCAGGACTAATTGATGAAAATGAAAATCCATTAAATGCAATGTATAGAGAGGTAGAAGAAGAAACAGGTTATAATAAAAACTCTTTTATAGAAATTTATAAAGCAGAGTGCCCTCTTCTTATATCTCCAGGATATACCACTGAAAATCTATCATTTTTTATTTTAAAACTAAAAGATGATGATATCATACCAGATGAAAAAAATTTGGACGAAGGCGAAGATCTAACTACACACTGGATTGATTTAACAAAAGCAAAAAGTATGACAAAAGACTTAAAAACTCATTATGCACTTAATTTATATGAATTAATAAAAAAAAGAGATAAATAATTATCTCTTTTTAAATTATAGGTCTTTTATTTTGTATTTTTCTCTTTTATAAATCCAATAGGCTTTTTCTAAATTACCAACTATTTCTCCAATAATTTTAAAAGACATCGATATAAAATCTGCATTTACTCTAATTTTATTTTTATCAAGTTCTAATATATTCTTTAATTCTTCTTGTATCTCATCTGGAATATCCTTTTCCAAACTATGAAGATAATTATTTCTTATTTTTCTGATTATATCCAACTTATTTTGTTGTTCTTCAGTAATATTAATATTTAAATGGCATTCATTTACCAAAAAATTAAGATAACGTTTAATATATGGGAGTGATTTATCCATATAATTTTCAATCCATTTATCTTCAGATTTTGCTATATCAATGCTTAAATCACTTAAAAGGTTCTCAAAAAAACTAAAAAGCATAAGAACTACAGACAAATAATGCATTTCATAAAAATATTCTTCATCCGAAAAATGACATCTTCCATAAGCAGCTAATTCTTTTTGATTTTTAATTTCTTTTTTCTTTTGATTTAAAGTATCCTTTGAATATTCCAAGTAATTTTTTATATGTAATTGATTTGTTTCAAAATATCTTTGCAAACTAGAAATTCTGTTTTCAAATTCAGAAAATATTTTTGAAAAATTTTCTGACGATTTAAAATAAGGATTTACAATACAATACGAATACGGATCTATAAAATTTGATATAGATTCTTTAACACTCTCCTCTACCGCTCTTTCCTTTTGAAAGAATTTTTTTAACATTCCTTCCCTCCGACGACTATTTGTCCTGCTCTTCCACATTATTTAATATCAAATGTGCAAATTCTTTTAAATCCGTTGCCTTAAATACTGTAATTCCTTTGTTTTTATCTCCCAAAACGATAAGATTATCTCCAGGCTGTATATCAAAATATTCTCTTGCTTTTTTAGGAATAACTATTTGACCTCTTTCTCCAACTTTAACCGTTCCGCAAAGACACTGAGTTCCATTAAATTCCAACATATCATCATCTCCTTTTTCATATTATACATACTTTTTCTATTTTTCTCAAGTTTTAATGAGTTTTTATGAATAATATGATTAAAACAAGAAAACTGTAAATCCTACAGAAACTACAGGAAGTATACTATAATCACCTATCTTTGGAAGTTCATCATATGCATCTGTAATTGATTCAACTAAGTCATCTTCTATTTCCTGTCTACTTGTCATATCAAGATTTTTT
>JAFGUR010000125.1 GCA_016938425.1 Fusobacteriaceae bacterium | reverse complement strand
TCTTATATATGATAAATGTTTAAACTTTATATTTTATTTTTTTAACTCTTTTCTGTATAATCCCTTTAAGACAAAAAACTAAAAGGAGTGGAGTTACTTATGAAAAAATTAGCATTATTATTAGCAAGCATTTCATTAGTTGGAATGAACTTATACGCAGGAGAGTTAAAATCTTTTACAAGTGAAGCAGTTATGAATGACTTAGATAGTGGGTTAGAACATTTAGAATTAACAGTTGGTAAAGGTACTTACCAATTAAATGACAACTTTAATTTTATTTTTGACGTAGACAAAGATTTCATCACAAGAGCTGATGGAACTAAGGAAGAAGGATGGGATACTCAATTTGGATTAGTACAAAACTTAGGAAAAGTTAAAGGATTTGATTTATCTTTAAATTACTTATTGAGATATGATGATACATGGAACACAAAAACACTAGAAAAAACTGATAATGATGAATATACTCAATATATTTTTAGTCCATATTTTAGTAAAGATGTAAAAATTAGTGGAAAAGATTTTTCTTTTGGAACAGAATTATGGGCACAAGTTGGAGGTTCACCTAATAAAACCCTAAAAGATGCTACTGGAGGAGAAATTAACTTTTATTTAAGTGGAAATTTAAATACTAAATTATATTTAGAACTTGGTTTATATAATTTAAATTATTATAGTTTGAAAGCAGATAAATATCAATATACTATTCAAACTGAAGATACATTAATTTATAGTGTTCCTTTAAAAAGTGGACTATCATTTAGTACTAAGGCATACTTGAATACTTATTATAATACTGATACTGAAGGAAATAAAATAGAAGCTTACATTAAACCAGAAATTAAATATACAAAAGATTTTTCTAATATAAAAACCTACGCAGCAATTGGCTATGAAGTATTTAGTTATGAAGCTTCTAAAAAAGAAGCAGGAACTCCTTCAAATAATTCATGGGCAAACAATGAAATGGAATTAACTTTAGGATTTAAAACAAAATAAATACTTGTGAATCATCTCTTTTTAACATATAATATAAAATGGAGCGACCAAGAGTAGGTAGCTCCATATTCATTTTTTTAGAACGCATAATTTATATTGTGTTAGTTACAAATAAAAAACAAACATAAAAAAGGAGGAAATTATGAAAAAAACAATACTTGGATTATTTTCACTATTGTTAGTACTTGTTTTATCTGCGTGTGGTGGAAGTAATTCAGAAACTACTGGAGATGAAGGAAATTCAGCTGATAAAAAGGTGGTTAGATACAACTTACAAGAAAATCCAGCTCAATTAGACCCACAATTAAATACAGAACAAGTTTCTGGAAATGTTTTAGGACATATTATGGAAGGTTTAACAACTTTAGGTGCCGATGGTAATCCTATCCCTGGTGTTGCTGAGTCATGGACTTCAGAAGGAAACACTTGGACATTTAAATTAAGAAAAGATGCAAAATGGCATAATGGAGACCCTGTTGTTGCAGGAGACTTTACAGCTGCATGGGAAAGAGCATTAAATCCAGCAACTGCTTCTGAATATTCATACATTATGTATTCTATAAAAGGAGCTCAAGAGTATAACGAAGGAAAAACTAAAGACTTCTCAACTGTTGGTATTAAAGCAACTGATGATTATACAATAGTTGTAGAATTGAAAGAACCTGTAGCATATTTTGCTTCATTAGTTTCATTCTATACTTTCATGCCTCAAAACCAAAAATTCTTCAATGAACATAAAGATTCATATGCAACAACTGATGAAGATATAATGGGAAATGGACCATTTAAATTAGTTTCATGGGAATTTGAAAATAAAATTGTTTTAGAAAAAGCTGATACTTATTGGAATAAAGACAGTATTAAAATCGATGAAATTGATATGGCTATGATTACAGATAGAAGTTCTGCATTAAAAGCTTATCAAAATGGTGAACTTGATTGGATAAAAATATCTCCAGACGAAGTTGCTAAATTAAAAAGTAACCCTGAAATGAGACCATATGAAGATGGATCGGTATGGTACTTAATGTTAAATAATAAAGAAAAATTATTCTCAAATAAAAAAATTAGAAAAGCTATAGCTTTAAGTATTGATAGAAAAGCATTAATAGAAAAAATTAAAATGGGTTCTGGTGTTATTGCAGATTCATTTATTCCTTCAGTAATCCCTGGGAAAAAAGGATTCTTTAGACAAGATTATGATGCAAAAGCATATGGAATAGAATATAACCCAACTGAAGCTAAAAAATTATTTGAAGAAGGATTAAAAGAATTAGGTATGACTGCTTCAAGTATTGGAACAATTAAATTATTATCTGGTAATAGTGATGTTGCTCAAAAAGAAGCTCAATTCTATCAAGAACAATTAAAAGTTTCTTTAGGATTAAATATCCAAATAGAACCAGTTACACAACAAATTAGGGTTCAAAGAATGACTTCTAAAGATTTCCAAATTGTTCTAGCAGGATGGGGACCAGATTATAACGATCCAATGACTTACTTAGACTTATGGTTATCAACATCTGGACAAAATAATTCAAACTGGGCAAGTAAAGATTATGATGCTTTAATAGCTCAAGCTAAAACTGAAGCAGATCCAGTAAAAAGAATGGATATTTTAGCACAAGCTGAAAAATTATTAATGGAAGAATTACCAATAGTTCCAACGTTCTTTAGACAAGAAAATGCATTAATAAAACCAAATGTAAAAGGTGTAGTTAACAGAGCTTTAAGCCCTGAAACTGATTTTAGATTTGCATCAATGGAATAAATATTTACTAAAAGGCTGAAAATTCAGCCTTTTTTTATTTTATGGAATACTCAGTATAGAAATATTTTGATTTAAAGGGTTAGTGGGGAGAAATGAAAAGAAAAAGTTAAATTTTATTGACTTTAGCAATTATTTATTATATCCTTTTAAGAAATATTTAATATAATGAGTTTTATAAAAAATTTAATAGGAGGAGTACATTGAATAATCTACAATTAATATTTCCAAATCAAGAACATAAGCTTATGATTTTAGACTACAAGAATGAATTTATTTTGAACAATGACAGCATGGATGGTTCTTCTGGGTTAAGAGACTATAATGATTATAACGAATGGTTAGACAAACTAAATAATCAATTAAAGGAAGAAACTACTCCTAAAAACTTGGTTCCATCAACAACACTTTTAGCTATTAGAAAATCTGATAATAAAATGGTTGGAATCATAGATATTAGGCATAAACTTAACAACTATTTATTCAATTTCGGTGGGCATATAGGTTACAGCATTAGAAAATCAGAAAGAAGAAAAGGATATGCAAAAGAAATGCTAAATTTGGCATTAGCAGAATGTAGAAAATTAAATATAGATAAAATACTCATAACATGTGATAGTAAAAATATAGGGTCTTATAAAACTATTTTAGGTAATAATGGAGTTTTAGAAAATGAAATTCCTGAAAATGATAGAATAACGCAAAGATATTGGATAAATTTGATATAGCCTTTAACAAATAATAATTCTTATTTTACCTAGGTGAACACAGGAGTTCACCCAGATAAATAATTTGACACTGTAAGTGAACCTTAATCCAATGACATCAACTTAAGAAATTTTGCTCAAATTATATAAAAATTAAGTCTCCCCTTATCAGGGGGAGATTTAGAGGGGGTTATCCTTTTTCTATTTACACAAAATTTCTTCAAGGCTCTAGAAATTATTCTTATTCCAACCCCATGTTTTTATTTCTTCATATGTAATATAAATTTTATCCGTAGGAATTCCAATTTCTTCAAGGTATATATTAGATATTTCTGTAGTTAATCTATCATATTCCTCTTTAGAAGCACTACCAAAAATCTTCACTTCTATTATTGCACCTTTTGTCAATTCATATCCCTTAAAATATAAAGAACAGTCATTTTCAAAATTAATCATTAACCATTCTTCACTTTTTCCATTGATTAGTTCAATAGCTTTTCCTAGTCTTTTCTTAATAATATGCTCTTTAACTTTATCAATTTTACCAGTTACTTTTGAATTTATATATGGCATAATTTCACTCCTTAACTTAATTAAAATTTAGCTCCTGCTGCTTTTAGAATTTCCTCTGCATCTCTTGATTTCGTATAGCTTAAAGGAGTTTTCCCTAAATTATCTTCAACATTTACTTCAATATTTTTCCCAAGCAAATATTTTATTCCAATTATATTATCATCTTCTGCTAATAAATGTAATAAACTTTTACCATCATTATATTTTCTGTTTAAATCTGCTCCATTATTTAAAAGAATTTCAGTAAATTCCTTTAAATTATTTTTTATACTCAAAGCTAAAGGGTCAAATCCATTATTTATTACATTTATGTTAGCTCCTAATCTAAATAATTCTTTAGCCAGAGCTTCCTCTTTATTTCTTAATGCTTTTAATAGAGGAGAATCTCCATATTTATTTCTACAATTTACATCGCAGCCTTTATTAACAAGTTTTTCTAAAACTTCTTTTTGATCAAAAGAAGTTATTAAGAAAATTAAGTTTTCTCCTTTTGAGTTTACTTTGTTAATGTCTTTTACTTTTTCAATTAATGATTTAACTTTAAAAACATCATTATTAGAAATAGACTTTTCTAAATCAGAGAACTTATTTTTTAACATTAAAAATATTGAAAATCCTAATCCTATTACTCCAACTAACATAACTAATATAGGTAGAATAAAAGAATTTCCACCATTATCACTTTTTAAAAATTCTTTTATTTCTTTGGAATCAGCATAATCTTTTGCTTTTTTCCCTTCATTATTGGTACTATCAACATCTGCTCCATTATTTATAAGTAATTTAGTAACTTCTAAATTATCATTCATTACAGCAATCATTAAAGGTGTAAATCCATCTTTAACTTTTTTATTTATATCTACTTTCTTGCTAATTAAATAATTTATAAAGTCCAAATTATTTTTAACAATTGCTTCAGAAAGTAAAGTTTTTGTTTTATTTTCATCAATAAAGTCATCTAAATTAAGTCCATTTGACTCAATAAGTGCTTTTATTTCGTCAAATTTATTATTATCAATTAAAAGCTCTAAAGGTGATTTACCATTAATAGACTTTGTCAAATTAGTAGATTTTTTCATAATAGCATTAAGAATTTCATTATTATTAGTTTCAATAGCCCAATCAGAAATTGTCTTATTTCCAATAACTTCTCTTACTTTTTCAACATCAAAATCTTTTTCAACAGCTTTTAATAAAAGTTCTTTATTATTTTTTGAAAGAAGATAATCAATTATATTATATGTGTCGCTTTCTAATGTCACATTTTTTTCTATCAATTTTTCAATTATTTTTAATTTATTTGCTTTTATAGCCCAATAAGCTAATGGAACTATATTTTTATTTGCCTTAACTTTAACATTTGGATCCAAGTTTTTTTCTAATAACAAAGGAATTAATTCATCTGATTTTTTTGAGTTTACAGCAATATCAATTGCTGTATCACCATTTTTATTAGCCAATGTTAGATTTGGATTTTTATTAAGAACTGCACTTACAGCTTTTGAATTTCCTGTTGCAACAGCCAAAGTTAAAATATTATTTCCTTTAGAGTCTGTTAAGTTTATGTCAATATTACTATTAGCTAAGTTAGTTATAGTATCTGAATTTTTTTCAGTATACTCTAAAATTGAAAAATTTCTTTTATCTAATTGATTTGGATTTCCACCCTTTTCAATTATTTGTTTTACTAATGTAGGTTGTGCATTGTAAGATGCCCACATTAAAAGAGTCACACCTGTATCTTCGTTTACAACATAATTAGCATTTAATTGATTTGAACTTAAAAGATTTTTAACAGTTTTATAATCTTTTGCCTCTAAAGCCACAGATATAGGGTCATTTTCTACAATAGTATTATTAATTTCATCATCATTTGTAAAATCGAATTCCCCCTCTGCAAAAATAGAAATATTAAAGATTAAAATAAAAATTAATAAAAAGTTATAAAATTTCTTCATAAAACCTCCGTTTATTTAATTTAAATTATAAATTTTTTGAAATACTAAATCCATTTTGAATATTAGATATTAACAAATTCAAAAGTCTTAAAAATGTTAACTTTATGCCCAGTCAATTATATAGGAAATTTGGTAAAAAATCAATAATAAAAATAGAAAATATTTTTATTATTTAAAAACTGTAACTTCATAATTCAGTATTTATTATACTAAAATTTATAGTTTCCTAATAAGTATAAAAAAAATCAGGAAACCTGATTTTAATTAGTTATTAATTTGAAATACAAAACTTTTAAAAAAATACATTTTAACAGGTTTTCCATCTAAACTTATATCAGAAAATTTCCAGTTTTTCAGAGTTCTTTCAACCTCTTCTCTAAACCCGTATTTTGTTTCATTGTCAAAATATTTTATTTCTTCAACTTTACCTAAATGATTGACAAGAATTCTAACTTTTATAACAACTTTATTTTTATAATTTGATTTTTTAGCAATCAAGGGATATTCTGGATTTGGTGCTTTCAAAATTTTATAATTTAATCCTTTAACATCTTGATTCCCAGCAATATAATCAGAAAAAATATTATTGCTTGAACTGGAACTCACAATATTGTTTGTTACAACACTATTGACTGCCTTTCCCTTTCCTGTATTAGAGATAATATTTCCACTACCAGACAACTCAACTTTTGGATTTGACACTATAGGCGTTGTATCTTTTGCTTCTTCTGAAAAATCTAATTTTTTTTGAGGTAAAATTTCCTTCTCAACTTCTTTTGAAATTGGTTGAGAATTTTCATTTTTATTTTCTAAGATTTTTTCTACAACCTCTTTCTTAATTTCATTTTGCTTAATTTCATTATTAAAAACTTCATTTTTTTTAAAGAATTTCGTATCTTTAATTTTTTCTTTTTTCAAATGGTGCTTATATTTTTTAAAGTCTTTTTTTTCAAAATCTCTTTCTTTATTAAAGTTTTCTAAAGAAACACTAACAATAGGCTCAACTTCATCATAAGATTGAATATTTTGATAATTAAAAAACTTTAAAATTATAAGTAAATGAAAAATCATAGATATAAATAAAAATTTCATAAGAACTCCTTTTAATTTGATATACAAAATTTAATATCATAATTAATATGTTTTGTCAAATATTTTTATTTTGAAATTAATTCTTGA
>JAFGUR010000124.1 GCA_016938425.1 Fusobacteriaceae bacterium | reverse complement strand
ATATAAAAACAAGAGATACTATTAACCCTATATACATAAACACCTCCCTATTTAACAAATATTTCATTGTTATCTACAACTAAAGTTTTACTTTCAGTTTTCCCAAATAAAATCAAATCAACAAATTTATCTTTAACATTTTTATCTATAAATCTCTCAATTTCTCTTGCTCCATAAATAGGTGAAAATGCTTTTTTTGTAATAAAATCATAAACTTCATCTTCTACCTTAATATCTATATTTTTGTTCTTAAGTAACTTTATAAAATCAGAAAGTTTATTAACAACAATGTCTTTAGCCATTTTTTCAGATAAAGGATTGAATAAAACAACTTTATTAATTCTATTTCTAAATTCAGGAGTAAACTGTTTTTTAATGGCATTATCAATACTACCTTCTCCATACTGAGTACTTCCAAATCCAACTGATAAACGAGTACTATCACTTGCACCTGCATTTGATGTCATAATTATAACAACATTTCTAAAATCAGCTTTTCTTCCACTGTTTTCTGTCAATGTTGCATAATCCATTATTTGAAGAAGAATATTATAAATATCTTCATGTGCCTTTTCAATTTCGTCTAAAAGTAAAATACTGTGAGGATTTTTTCTAACTGCATCAATTAAAAGTCCTCCCTCTTCATACCCTACATAACCAGGTGCAGTCCCTATCAGTTTAGCTATACTATGTTTTTCTTGATATTCACTCATATCATATCTTAATAATGGAATATCCATGTTCTTAGATAGTTGTCTAGCTAATTCTGTTTTACCTACTCCAGTTCTTCCAACAAAAAGTAAAGAAGCTATAGGTTTAGTTTCTTCATTTAACCCAGCACGAGCTCTTTTTATGGCTGATACAACTGATTCTATTGCTCCATCTTGTCCAAAAATTACAGATTTCATTTTTTCTTCAAGTTTTAATAACTTATGAACTTCGCTTTCTTCTACCTTTTCTTCTGGTATACGTGCCAGCTTAGCAATAGTTTTTTCTATTTCTTTTACTGTAATCTTAATTTTTCTTTTATTATTTTTTGTAAGTCTAATAAAAGCTGCTGCTTCATCAATCAAATCAATAGCTTTATCTGGTAAATGTCTGTCACTTATATATTTATTTGAAAGTTTACAGGCTGCTTCTAAGGCTTCTTCTGTATAGGTTACATTATGATGTTCTTCATATTTACTTTTAAGCCCTTGTAAAATTTTTATACTGTCTTCTACTGACGGCTCTAAAATTTCAATTTTCTGAAATCTTCTTGCAAAAGCTTTATCTTTTTCTATAAATTTTTTATATTCATCATAAGTAGTTGAACCCATAAATTTTATATTCTGCTCCGCCAAATAGGGTTTTAATAAGTTTGAAGCATCCATTGCTCCATTATTATTAGCCCCTGCTCCCATCAAATTATGAATTTCATCAATATACAAAATAACATTTTCTTCTTTTCCTAATTCTCCTAATAATTTTTTTATTCTATCCTCAAAATCTCCTCTATACTTAGTCCCAGCTAAAAGAGCTGCAATATCAAGCGAATAAATTTTTGCTTGTAAAAGCCTATCCGGTACCTTCCCTTGAGCAATTAAAAGAGCCAATCCTTGAGCTATTGCAGTTTTACCTACACCTGCTTCCCCAACATGTATTGGATTAGACTTACTTCTTCTTAATAAAATTTCTAAAGTTCTATTAAGCTCTTTTTCTCTTCCAATAACTGGATCAAAATTTCCATCTATTGCTCTATCTGTTAAATTTACACAAAATTTTTCCAAATACGAAGTAAACATTTCATCTTCTTCATCATCTTCTTCATCATATTCGTCTTCATAGTATTCAGAAGATTCAACACTATCAACATTTTTATTAACAATCGAATCTAAAATTGTTATTCTTTTTAACCCTTGCTTTTTAAGGAAATAACTTGCATGAGTCTTATCCTCTTCAAAAATCCCTAAAAATATATCTGTAAAATTTAATAGTTCTTTTCCTGCTGCTGCTTTCTGGAAAGCAACGTTATTAAGTATACTGTCAAGTAAAGATGAATTTATTGGTTCAATATTATTATGACTAATATTTACTTTTTCTAAATATTCTTCCAAATCCATTTTTAATTTTAAAGGATCAATATTCATATCAAGTAAAAATTCAAAAAACTTTCTACTATCTAATGCTACTAACAAAACAAATTCTGGTGTTATATATTCAAATTTATTTTTTAATGCTGTGTCATAGGCTTTTGTAAAAACCTCACTTGCGTCTTTATCTAATCTCATTATTGAGCCTCCTCTACTGTAACTTTAAGCGGAAATCCTTGGGATCTTGCAAGCCTTGTAACATGATTCAATTTTGTCAAAGCTATATCATAAGAATAAGTTCCAACTACAGAAGCTCCTTTATTATGAACTTCCATCATTAATTGCTGAGCTTCATTAAAATTTTTATGAAAAATTTCAACAAGTACTTCTATAACAAACTCTTGTGTTGTATAATCATCATTATGAAAAATCACATTATATAAACTAGGTTCCTTTAATATTTCTTTTATTATTTCCTTTTCTTTTACTTCAATACTCATAAACCACCTCATCATTTTCTTCTTACTATAATAACATAAAATTCAAAGTATTTAAATAGTTTTAAGTTAAATATATTTCACAATTCATATAGAATTATTTGGAAAAAACTTTTTATTTTCGGAAAAAATTGGTATAATTAAATTATGTTAATTTGTAAATGTTTGGGTATCTTAAAAACTAGAAGTATTGAAATTTTAAATGCACCTTTAATATAATTGTCTTTTTAAAATTGTAATACTTAGGGTGTTTTTGTTGAAAAGGTTAAAATGAAGTGGTATAGTTGAGGGTAGAAGATTATACAAAATGAATTAAGTTCAATTTTCTACTGAAGGAATCTTATGAATACTGGGTGAATTTATATAATAATCTGTAGAATAAAATAAAAGATATTTTTTCAGAATCAAGAAAAAATCTCGTAAAAAATTCATTGCGTATATTTTAAGATAGTTATACGCAAAACAGTTTTTATCGATATATATGGAGGAAAAATGGAAATACAATTAATAAGACATGCAACGGTGCTGATAAGAATGAAAAATAAAAACATTCTTATCGATCCTATGTTTACACCAAAAGGAAGAAAAAAATCAATTCCAACTGTTAAAAATGGAAGTATAGAAAAAAATCCAACAGTTGAAATATCAATTTCTCCAAAAAATATAATTGAAATGATTAAAAATATGGATATGATAATAATTACACATTTACATTTTGACCATTTTGGTGAAACGGAAGAAATTAAAATACCACGCTCAATTCCAATAATTTGTCAAAAAAGTGATGTCAAAAAATTAAAGATGTTAGGATTTGAAAAAATAATCCCCATTGAAGGAAGAAAAAATTTCGAAGAAATTGAATTTACACAAATAAAATGTAATCATGGCGGAATACTGTTGAGAAAAATTATGGGGAAAGCCTCTGGATTTATACTTAAAACAAAAGACGAACCAAAAATATATATTGCAGGAGATACAATTTATTGTAAACATTTTAAAAAAGGATTAGATGAAAAACCAGATATAACAATAATAAATGCGGGAGGAGCAAAATTGCCTTTTGGCAGAGCTATAACGATGAATGAAAATGATATAGAAAAAACATGTAAGTACAACAAAAATACTGAAGTGATAGCAATACATATGGAATCAATAAATCATTGTATCTTGAAAAGAGATGAATTGAATAATTATTTGAAGAAGAAGAAGCTAATATCCAGAGTAAAAATTCCAGAGGATGGAGAAATCATTAAATATTAATAAATATAAGGTGTAAGAAAACCCTAAACATAACAGGCAGTATGACACATTAGTTCACTTCACATTATGTAGGATTGCCAACATCGTGTTGGCTTAGAACATTGAAAATTAAATATTTGGAAGGAAATCATAGATTTTTCTAAATAAATATGCTAATTCAATTTTAACTTCTAATTGTTTTAATCCCTATATTGGAGATAAACATTGGCTTGAAAATGAAATATATTTCTATGAAGAAGATTTTTATGCTTATAATTGGTTAGTTTATGATTACAAGAAAAATTATAAAAATAAAAGTTATTCTATTTTATCTGCAAAATAACAGACGTGAAATATAAGGATTTTAAAAAATAAATAACCTCCCTTCATCTAAACACTTTGATTTGAAAAAAAATTACTTTAAGAAAACAATTGTTTCCACCAAATACGGCTCACCAGAAGTTCTAAAACTTCAAAATATAAAAATTATTATAACTAAATAAGAATACAAAGCATTTATTCAGACAAAAGATTTTGACAATAAGTTATATATCTGTATCACAGAATTTATATTTGGGAAGAAAAACCCTTTAGGAGTTAAAATGAATAATACAAATTACTTAATTAATATAATGGAAGACCAAATTGCATTTAATAAGAATAAGAGTCTTTTTTTTGAAGGTAGAACTATCTTTGAAACATCAAATGAAATGAATGATCTATTGATGTATCACTTTGATAAAGTTCAAAATTTATTTGCAAAAGACAATATAGAATTAAATAAATTGATTTTAGCTTCATCAGAAAAAACAATGGAAGTATTTCAAAATTCTAATCAGTATATTTCTTTTAGAGATAAAGATAAAATTATTTTACAAAGACTATACAAAGATATCTTGATAAAGCTTAAAACAAATTATCTAAATACAGGCTCTCTTAGTGAAAAAGTGATTTCTGAATGTTTTAATGAACATTATAGAAACCTCAAAGAGTTTTTAAAAATTACTAATGGGAAAAATTTATTTGAAAGCTATAAATTGAGTGAAACTATCCCCCATGTAGTTTGTGAAGAATACTCTGCAGAATTACAAATAAAAATATTAGGTTTAGATATTGAAAATTTAGAAGAACCAATAATAGATATTGGCTGCGGTAAAGAATTTAGACTGGTGAAATTACTACGAGAAAAAGGATATGAAGCCTATGGGCTAGATAGGATAAATTCTAAAGAGGATTTCATTATAAAAAGTAATTGGATGGATTATAATTTTAAACCTACCAAATGGGGAACAATAGTATCTCATATGGCGTTTTCTAATCATTTTAATCATCACCATCTAAGAGAAGATGGGCAATATGTAGACTTTATGAAGAAATATTTAGAAATTTTAAAATCATTAAAGGTAAAAGGTATCTTAGCCTACGCTCCTAAAATAGAAGTTGTAGAGGAAATAGTAAAAAACCACTATAAAGGTGTCTATAAATTAGAAAAAAAGGGGTTATCTATAAATATTACAAGATTTAAATGAAACTTTGAATAATTTTTTCACATTATTCTTTAACCCTTGATAACCAATATACAAAAAGAGGTGAAATCATGTTATTATTAGAAAACATAATCAGACAAAATATACTCCTCATGGATATTCTTGAAAGAGCTAGAAATTTAAATATTGAAAATTATTATATAGGAGCAGGTTGTGTGGCTCAAAGCACATGGAATTATTTATGTGGAAATGATTTATGGTTTGGTATTAAGGATATTGACTTTGTTTATTTTGACCAAGAAAACACTAATAATCCTATAGAAAAAAAACTAAAAGAAAAAATTTATGAAAGTTTCTCTGATATTAACATAGAAATAGACATTGTAAATCAAGCTAGTGTTCACCTATGGTATAAAGATTATTTCGGCTATCCAATTAAACCCTATAAATCTCTTGAATCAGCAATAGATACTTGGCCTACAACAGCTACTGCTCTTGGAGTAAGGCTTGAAACAGATAGTACTTTAAAAATCTATGCCCCCTTTGGAGTTACTGATTTACTTCAAATGAGAATAAGAGCAAATAAAGTACAAATAACAGAAGAAATATATATAAAAAAAGTTGATAATTGGATAAAAAAATGGCCAAATTTAACTATAATTCCTTGGGAAATTGAGTAATATTTTACCTTCAACTTTGAAATTCAAAATATATCATACTGCCATTTTTCAAAGGAAATTCTTGTAAATAGACCTCAATTAATTGAAGAGGATATTTTTAAAATTATTATTCCATTGTCAGAAAATACCACGCAAGATGAAGCAAATAGAATAAATAAAATATTGGAATTTTGTAGAATAACTAGGAGATTTTTATGAATAAAATAATAATGCACTATGATATGGATGCCTTTTATGCTTCTGTTGAAATTAGAGACAATCCAAAATTACAAGGAAAACCTGTTATTGTTGGAACCAGAGTTGTTACAACTTGTAATTATGAAGCTCGAAAATATGGACTCCATTCTGCTATGAGTGTAAAAGAAGCAAAAAAGCTATGCCCCAAAGGAATCTACCTAAATTGCGACAAAGAAAAATACTACGAAATTTCTAAAACCATTCAATCTTTAATATTAAAATTGTCTCATGATGTCGAATTTATTGCTCTAGACGAAGGTTATATAGATATTTCTTTACTTTATGAAAAATATAAAGATTTGGATTATATTGCTAAAAAATTTAGAGAAAGAATATATAAACATGTAAAGTTGACTTGCTCTGTTGGGATTGGTTATAATAAGCTTTCTGCAAAAATTGCTTCTGAAGTTAATAAACCAAATGGATTTTTTATAATACATGATGAAGAAGAATTTAAAAACTATGTTAAAGATAAAAATATTAGAATTATCCCTGGAATAGGAAAAAAAACTCAAGAAATCCTTGGTAAATATGGGATTGAAACTATAATAGACTTACAAAATTACTCTCTGTTAGCATTACAAGGAATTTTGGGACATGCAAAAGGAATTCAACTATATGAAAATTCATTAGGAATTGACAATAGAAAAATTGAATTTGAAAGAAAAAATAAATCTATAGGAAATGAAACAACTTTAACTGTTCCTGTTAAAAATGAAATACTTATCAAAGAAAATTTAAAAAATTTATTTGATGGTGTATTCAAAAGATTAAAAGATAGTAAATATTTTTCTAAAACTTTAACTATAAAAATACGTTTTTCAAATAGAGAAACTATTCAAAAATCAAAAAGTCTTAGAGATTATTCAAAAAATTACTTAGACTTACTTTCTATTTTTAATGAACTTCTTGAAGAAATCGATTTTTCCAAAGAAATTTTACTTTATGGAGCTACTTTTTCAAATTTAAAAGAATCATTTAGTGAACAACTTTCTTTTAAGAATATTAATAAACTCAATAAAAATAATAAAATTATAGAACTCCAAGATAAGATAAAAAAAATGGAACAAAAAAATAGTGCTAATAAAAATAGGGATTCAAAGACTTGAATCCCCATTTTTATTATATACTTACTTTTAAAATGCTGGAACTACTCCACCATTATATTTTTCTGAAATGAATTTTTTTACTTTTTCTGATTGTAAAGCTTCTACCAATGCTTTAATTTTTTCAGAGTTTTCATCCCCTTCTTTAACAGCAATAATATTAGCATAAGGAGAATCTGCTCCTTCTAATAAAATAGCGTCTTTTACTGGATTTAATCCGCTTTCTAAAGCATAGTTTCCATTAATTATAGAAGCATCTACGTCAGCAAGAGTTCTTGGTAATTGTGCTGCTTCTAATGCTTTAAATTTAAAGTTTTTTGGATTCTCTGCAATGTCTGCTTCTGTTGCTGCTAATCCAGCATTATCTTTCAATTTAATTAACCCTTTAGATTCTAGTAAAATCAATGCTCTTCCACCATTTGAAGGATCATTAGGAATTGCTATTGAAGCTCCTTCTGGTAACTCTTCGATAGATTTGAATTTTTTAGAATATAACCCTAAAGGCTCAACATGTATTTTAGCTGCTGAAACTAATTTAAACCCTTTATCTTTAACAAATGATTCCATATAAGGAACATGTTGGAAGAAGTTTGCATCAATTTCTCCATTGTTTAAGGCTTCATTCGGTGTTACATAATCAGTAAATTCTTTTATTTCTAATGTATATCCCTTTGCTGCTAAATCATCTTTAATTGCGTTTAAAATTTCTGCATGAGGTACTGGAGTAGCCCCAACTTTTATAATTTTTGATTCTGCATCACTTGAAGCACCTGTTTGCGCATCTTTTTTACCACAACCTACTATTACAACAGCAAGTAAAGTTAATAAAACTAATAATTTTTTCATAATAATCCTCCTATTTTCTATTTTTCTTTATTTTTTTTACAATTGTATCACCAAATATTTGTATTAATTGAACAATAATTATTATTACAACTACTGCCATAATCATAATATCTGTCTTAAATCTTTGATAACCATATCTTAAAGCTAAATCTCCCAAACCTCCTCCTCCAATAGCTCCAGCCATTGCAGAATATCCAATTATCGATATTACTGTTATAGTAAAACTATGAATTAGAGAAGGCATTGCTTCAGGAATTAATACTTTAAATATTATTTCCCAATTTGTAGCACCTAGAGATTTTGACAATTCAATTAACCCTCCATCAACTTCTTTTATAGCACCTTCAATTAATCTTGCAACAAATGGAGCTGCAGCTATTGAAAGAGGTACTATTGTAGCAGTTGACCCAATGGTAGTCCCTACAATAAATCTTGAAAGAGGGAAAACTAGAATCATCAGTATTATAAATGGAAAACTTCTAAATACATTAATAAAAATATCTAAACATTTTTTAGTAAATGGTCTTTCTAAAATATGACCTTTATCTGTAATTACTGCAAGAATTCCCAAAGGAAATCCTAATAAAATTGAAAATATGCTTGAAAAAAATACCATATATACAGTTTCCCATAGTGCTGGGAAAAACAAGTTTAACAAATTATTATCCATTAAATATCACCTCTACACCTAAATTATTCTTTATAAGCCATTCAATACTTTTATTTTGCATAGATTCTTCTCCATCTAGCTCTAAAATTAAATGCCCTACATTAGTAGAAGTTAATTTATCAATACTTCCTGAAATTATACTTATATCAATATGAAACTCTTTTATTAAGTAAGATATAAAAGGTCTTTTAGATTTTTCTCCCAAATATGACACTTTTATTATTTTTTTACCTTCTCTTTTAATGTAGTCAATTTCTTCTACCTCTTCATGTACCATATGTGAAACAAATTCTTTAGCAATACTAGATTTTGGATTAGAAAAAATTTCTTCTACACTTCCATCTTCAATTACTTCACCTTTTTCAAGAATTGCAGCTTTATTACAAGCAGCTTTTATAACTTCCATTTGATGAGTAATTAATATAATTGTAAGTCCCAATTGTTTTTGTATATTTCTTAATAAGTCTAAAATAGATTTTGTAGTTTTAGGGTCAAGAGCCGAAGTAGCCTCATCAGAAAGCAAAATATCTGGTGAATTTGCTAAAGCTCTAGCTATTCCAACTCTTTGCTTCTGCCCACCTGAAAGTTGAACAGGGTAAAAATCTCCCTTATCTTCCAATTCAACTAATGATAATAATTCATCTACTCTTTTATTAATATCTTTTTTATTTTTCCAGCCTGCTACTTCTAATGCAAAAGCAATATTTCCTCTTACATCCCTAGACTCTAACAAATTAAAATGCTGAAAAATCATTCCTGTTTTTTTTCTATACTCACGCAATTTTTCTTTCCCAAAGAGAGTAATATCTTCTCCATTTACAATAATGCTTCCTGATGTTGGCGTCTCTAATAGGTTTAATGTTCTTAAAAGTGTAGACTTCCCAGCTCCACTTAATCCCATAATTCCATAAATATCATTTTTTTCAATTTTTAAATTAATATTTTTACACGCATTAATGATATTCCCATTAACATTATAAATTTTATTAACATTTTTTAATTCAATCAATGTATCCTCCTTGAGTTGACCTAAAATTTTAGTCATCTATTTTTAAAATTTAACTTATATT
>JAFGUR010000123.1 GCA_016938425.1 Fusobacteriaceae bacterium | reverse complement strand
CTTTGGCTTTATGTTAAGATTTGTTATTTCATCTGAATTTTTTATTTTATGCGATACCTGTACTGGTGAAGAAGAAATAGATTTAAAATTAGCAAAAGAAATTATTGGAAAAAACCCCATACCTTTTTATGATAAATATTCTTTCGCAATAGCTATTTTAATCATTGCATTCATTGGAAAATTATCTGAATTAAAAATTATATAAAAGGCGAGAAATTCTCGCCTTTTATTATACTAATTTCTTCATTAACAAATCTGTTACAATTTGAGGATTTGCTTTTCCTTTTGTTTCTTTCATAATTTGCCCTATAAGACCTTTCAATACTCTAGGTTTTTTCCCTTCGTCTGAATTTTTATAGTCTTCTACCATTTTTTCATTAGCTCCCAAAACTCTATCGACAATAGCCTCTATTTCTGAAACATCTGCAACTTGTACTAATCCTTTTTCTTCAACAATTTTTGAAGGTTTTTTATTTTCTACAAGTCTTATAGCAAATACTTCTTTTGCTATTTTAGAAGAAATTGTCCCTTTATCAATTAAAGTTATAAGCTCTCCCAAATCTTCTGAACAAATTTGAAACTCTTCTATAACTTTATTTTCTTCTTTTAATACTCTTAATACTTCTGTTAATACCCAATTAGATGCCGATTTACCATTATTTGAAGCTTTTGCTACTCCTTCAAAATAATTTGCTAATTCAATGTCTTCTGATAAAACTTCTGCATCATACTCTTTAATTCCATACTCATTTAAGAATCTTGCTATTTTATCAATTTTTGACTCAGGCATTTCTTTTTCTAGTCTTTCTATTCTTTCATCAGAAATAACAACTCTTACTAAATCTGGCTCAGGGAAGTATCTATAATCATTAGCTTCCTCTTTACTTCTCATAATTCTTGTTATTCCAACTGCATCATCCCATAATCTTGTTTCTTGGTCAACAGTTCCACCATTTTCAATATGCTCTATTTGCCTTCCAATTTCGTAATCTATGGCCTTAGCAACAGCTTTAAAAGAATTTAAGTTTTTTACTTCTACCCTTGTTCCAAAAGGTTCTCCTGATTTTCTTACAGAAATATTTGCATCACATCTTAATGACCCTAATTCCATAGAAACATCACTAATTCCTGTATATTTCAAAATACTTCTAAGAGTATTCAAATATTCATAAGCTTCCTCTGAACTTCTTATATCTGGTTCAGAAATTATTTCAATTAAAGGCATTGATGCTCTATTAAAGTTTATATATGACTCGTTTGCTCCATGTATTGATTTCCCTGCATCTTCTTCTATTTGAACTCTTGTTATTCCTACTCTTTTTTCTTTACCATTCAATTTAATATCCAAAAATCCTCTACCTGCATATGGCTTATCAAATTGAGTTATTTGATAATTTTTTGGAGTATCTGGATAAAAATAGTTTTTTCTATCAAATTTTGATTCTTTATTAATCTCACAATTAAGAGCCAAAGCTCCTTTTATAGCATAATCTAGAACTTTTTCATTCAATTTTGGTAATACTCCAGGATGACCCAAACAAATAGGGCATGTATGTGTATTAGGTGCTGAGTGATCATAATCAGCAGAACAACTACACCATACTTTAGTTCCTGTTTTTAATTGTAAATGAACTTCAAGTCCTATGACTGATTCCCATTCTTTAGACATATATTCCTCCTAAAATAAGTTTATCTATATTCCATCTATGAAATCTAAAAAATTTCATATTCTATTCATTAATTCCTAACTACTAATTTATAACTTTGCCATATCCATTTTCCCAACTACATTTTCAAAAGCTTTTCCTACTCTAAATAAAGTTTTTTCATCAAAAGCTTTTCCTAAAAGTTGAATCCCCACAGGTAATCCTTCTACTTTCCCTGCTGGTACAACAAGTCCTGGTATTCCTGCCATATTAGCTGGTATTGTAAATACGTCTTCTAAATATAACTCTACTGGTGTTTTTGGCTCATCTAGTCTAAAAGCTGTTCCAGTTGTTGCTGGAGCTAGTATTACATCTACTTCTGAGAATGCTTTATCAAAATCATTTTTTATAAGTCTTCTAACTTTTTGAGCTTGTTTATAATATGCATCATAGAATCCTGCACTTAAAACATAAGTTCCTATCATTATTCTTCTTTTTACTTCATCTCCAAAACCTTCACTTCTTGATTTAATGTATAAATCTTCTACCCCGCTAAATTCAGAAGCTCTATATCCATATCTCACTCCGTCAAATCTAGCTAAGTTAGATGATGCTTCTGCTGGAGCAATTATGTAATAAGTTGGTGCTGCATATTCTGTATGTGGAAGTGTAATATCTACAATTTCAGCTCCTAATTCTTTAAATTTCTCTATACTTTCATCAAATACCTTTTTAAATTCAGGTTTCAATTCATATTCAAAATACTCTTTTGGTATTCCTATTTTCAACCCTTTTATGTCTTTGCTCATTTCTTCAAAATAATTTGAACTTTCAATTTCATATGAAGTAGTATCCATTTCATCATAACCTTCAATAACTGATAGCATTAATGCTACATCTTCTACCGATTTTCCCATAGGTCCTATTTGGTCTAACGAAGAAGCAAAAGCTATTAATCCGTATCTTGAAACTCTTCCATATGTAGGTTTTAATCCAACTAACCCATTAAAAGATGCTGGTTGTCTAATACTTCCTCCAGTATCACTTCCTAAAGATATAATCCCTTCTCCTGCTGCAACTGAACTTGCACTTCCTCCAGAACTTCCTCCTGGTGTTCTATCCAAATCCCAAGGATTTTTTGTTTCTTTAACATATGATGTCTTTGTTGTTGAACCCATTGCAAATTCATCCATATTTGCTTTTGCAATTATTATTGCTCCAGCTTCTTTCAATTTTTTTACAACAAATGCATCATAAATCCCTTCGTAATTTCCTAATATTTTTGAAGCAGCTGTTGCCTTTTCTCCTTCACTAACCATATTATCTTTAATTACTACTGGAATCCCTTCAAGTTTTCCAAAATTTCCATTATTATATTTCTCTTGCGATAATTTTGCAAGTTCAAGAGCTTTTTCTCTTGAAACAATAGAAATAAAACTAGAAACTTTTTCTTCTACCTCATCAATTCTATCATACACAGAATTTACCACATCTATAACTTGTATTTCTTTGTTTTTTAATTTTTCAATTAATTCTACAGCACTAAGTGTGTACAACTTTTCCATTATAACCTCCTAATTTTCACCTACAACTTTTGGAACTATAAACATTCCATCTTCTTTTTCTGGTGCATTTAAAAGAGCTTTTTCTGTGTCTAAAGACTCTTTAATCTCATCTTTTCTGAATTTGTTTTCTTCATTATGATTAACTTGGAATAAAGGCTCCACTCCCTGTGTATCCACTTCCTGTAATTTTTCAACAAATTTCAAAATATTATTAAGGTCTCCTCTAAATCTTTCAATTTCATCTTCTGCAAATTCTAATCTTGCAAGATGTGCTACTTTTAACACTTCATCTTTTGTTAAAGACATTTTTTACCTCCTAAATTTTTAGCAATATAATCTATTATATCTGCAAAAGTTTCATATGATAAAAATTCTATTGAATTATCATTACAAAACTTTTCTAAATATCTACCTTTTTTTGCAAATACAAAATCTGCTTTACTTGCTGCATCTATATCAGAATATCCATCTCCAATAAAATAAACTTTTCTATATCTTTCTTTATAAGTCTCAACTATAGCTTTTTTTGATATACCTTCATCACAATCATCTTTATCGTATGGAAATGTTAATTTTATTCCATCATTGGTAAATTCAAGCTTATTTGAATAGATATGTTCTAAAGGTATCTGAATTCCTTCTTTTTCAAAATTCGGAATTATATTCTCATAAGTCCCTGCACTAACCACTCTAATTTCATACCCAAACTTTAGAAAATTTTTAAAATTCTCATCTATAATCAAATTTTTAGTAACAGCTTCTTTATACTGTTCTTTATTGATTTTTAAAGATTCTAATAACCCTTTTATATAATCACGAACTCTAATTTCTTTTCTTCTAAACTTTTTCTGATAATCTTCTACCATCTGAGGATTAAACTGATTCATCAATTCATCTGTAGAATCATTCATAGTTATTGTTCTATCAAAATCCACTAAAAATATCAAATCTTTCATAATTGTCTCCTAGTTAAAATTTTATAGTGAAAATATATAGTCTAGCTCCTCTTGATACAATTCTCTATATTGTCCAACTTCTAGACCTTCAACTGTTAGTTCTCCTAATTTTTCTCTTTTTAAATAAATTACATGATGCCCTATGGCTTTAAGCATTCTTCTTACTTGTCTATTTCTTCCTTCTCTAATTGATATTTCTACCCAAGAAGAGTTATCATAAGCTCTTTGTAAATTTACTTTTGCTGGTAAAGTTACTCCATCTTCAAGGTCTATTCCTTCTTGAAGTTTTATAATCTCTTCTTCTGTAACTCTTCCCCAAACCTTTGCTATGTAAGTTTTCCAAATTTCTGCTCTTGGATGTATAATTTTATTATACAAATCTCCATCATTAGTTAGTATCAAAAGCCCTTCGGTATTAAGGTCTAACCTTCCAACTGGATAAATTCTTTCTGGTACATCTATAAGCTCCACCACTGTTTTTTCTCTCATATCTTTTACAGCAGATATATACCCTTGTGGTTTATTTAACATGAAATATACTTTTTTCTCTTTATATCCTTCTATAAGTTTTCCATTTATTTCTATCTTATCATTTTTATCAACTTTTTGCCCTGAACTAGCAAGTTCTCCATTTACTTTTACCAAATTCATTTCTATTAACTTGTCTATTTCTCTTCTTGACCCTACACCTCTATGTGCAAGATATTTATTTATTCTCTGTTTCTCCTCCATTACCCACCTCTTTGTAGTTTGGTAAATCTTCCAAACTTCTAATATTTAAATATTTTAAAAAATTCTCTGTTACCTTATATTGTTTTGCTCTTCCAAGTCCATCAACAACTCCTACACACTCTATTAGTTCTTTTTCTTCTAAGGAAGTTATAACTCCATCAACATTTACTCCTCTAATTCTTTCAATGTCTGGTTTACTAATCGGTTGTCTATATGCAATAATTGTTAATGTTTCAAGTGCTGCCTTTGATAACTTTTTAGGTTTAGATTTTGGATTAAAAAAATTAAATAAATCTTCTCCATATAAAGGATTTGTTACAAAAGATGCTTTCCCATCTTTTATTTTCAAATTTATACCTTTATTTTCTTTTTCTGATTTTAATTTTCCTAAGGCATTTATCATATCTTCTCTTGAAACTTCAAAAAACTTTTCTAGTCTTTCTATTTCAAGCTCTTCACCATATAAAAATAAAATTGCTTCAATTTTATTTATAAGATCCATAAATCTCCCCTTTTTCTTTCATTGTAAGGTATAGAATTAATAACTTCATATCCTTTTCCAATTTTTCTATCCCTAATTTATTATCTAAATCTTTTTCAATTTCTTTAGCCATTCTATTTGCTAAAGGCTTCATATCTGTTTCATATAAAAAATTAATATACTCTATTTTTTCAGAGACATTATCTGAATTGAAAAGAACTTCTTCTACCCCTTTATTAATAAATTCTTTATAACTAGTATCATCCATAAAATTTTCTCTAGAAAGATAAATCATGTTCCTAAAATTTTCTTTCGGGCTAAAAGGATAATCAACTATTTTTTCTTTCTCTATAAAATGTAATTTTACTGTTTCATTAAGTCTATCACTAGTATTTTTATAAGAAATATCTTGTAACCCCATATTTCTTATTAATTCACTAAGTTCTTTAAATGCTTTTGCCGTTTCTGTTTGAGATTCAATAAAATTTTTGAATCCATCTTTTCCTATACGACTATTCCCAGAATCTTCCTCAACACCAATAGAAGAAATGTGGCTTTCTAAAAATTTTATTAGCCTATCATCAACTATTTTAAAAGTTTTTTCAAAAAATTCCTTATCTTTTGTTTCATTTATGTATTTAGAATAAATTTTTAAAAATTGACTTCTCCTGTAATAACTATTATAAGTCCCGTAATTATCTGTTCTTATTATTTCTTGACCTTTTAAGTTTAAATAATCACTGGGAATTAGTCCCATAATTTTATTATCTATGTCAAAAATCAAAAAACTTAATATGTCTTTAATCTCAGAATACTTTTTTGTTATTAACAACAATTCCATATAATTTAGTACTTCTTCCATATCGAACAAAGGAATCTCTTTATTTATATCTACAATTAAATGATTTCTTTGATTCATTAAAATTAAAGAATATAATTCTTTAAATTTTTCATTTTCTAACTTCTGCTTCCAATAATCTCTTTCATTCTCCAGTTTAGTTATATTTCCCTTTGAATTTTCACCTATCCAAAAATAGTTTTGATTATTTAAATTACCTATTAAAAATATTCCTTTTTCTTTTGGAACTTTCGTATCTTTATCAATTTTTTCCAATTTTTTTTCTTTATCTTCTATATTTTCACTAATATAAACACTTGAATTTTCAATATTAAAATTTATATTTTCAAAAGAAAAATAATTTTTTTCAAACTTCAAATTCCCTATAATTAATGGTTTAAAATAGATGTAAAACTTAACATTTTCTCCTTTTGATTTTATAGTTGGATAAATAATCAAATTTTTTTTTTCATTTATAGATGGATAAATAAATATCTCATAAGAATTTTTATCAAATTCTCCACTCAATTTTATTATATTGCTTTGTTCTTCTTTCTCTACAGTATAATTATTTTCTCCTACTTCATATTGACTTCCATCAACAAAAAAACCCATTTTTATAAAATCTATATTTTTATCTTTATTTTCAATATTCATATTAATTTTTTCTATTCTATGATTTTTTTCACTGTATGTAAAAAATATATTCCCATTGGAACTTAAATATTCAGTAGAAAAAATTGGCACATTTAAAAAAAATAAAAATATAGCAAATATTATTTGAACTCTCATTTCAAACTCCTTAAATTAAAAGCCTAATTATAGAGAAAACCCTTGTAAAAACAAGGGTATTAATAATCAGCTTGAGAAACAATTACTTCTTTGTATTTATCAAAATCCTTAAGAACTAGCTCTATTCCTCTAACTACACAATTTAAAGGTTCTTCTGCAATTATCACAGGAATTTGTAAATTTTTTGATATTCTTGTGTCTAAATCTCTTATTAAAGCTCCACCGCCTGCTAAAATTATACCTTTTTGATAAATATCTGCTGCTAATTCTGGAGGAGTTTTTTCTAAAGTAATTTTAATTTCTTCAATAATAGCATCAATAAACTCAGTTATTGCATCCTTTATTTCTGTTGATTTTATACTTACATTTCTTGGCAATCCATTTAAAACGTTTCTACCCCTTACTTCTCCAGTTAATTCTTCACTTTCATCATTTGCTGTTGCAATCATTTTTTTAATTTCCTCAGCAGTTTTCTCTCCTATAAGTAAATTATGTTTTTGTCTTATATATTGAACAATTGCTTCATCTAATTTATCTCCAGCTACTCTTAATGATGATGTTTTTACTATTCCACCAAGAGAAATAACAGCTATTTCAGTAGTTCCTCCACCAATATCAACAATCATATGACCTTCTGGTTGAAAAATATCTAATCCAGCACCTATTGCTGCTGCCATTGGTTCTTCAATTAAATAAGCTTCTCTTGCCCCTGCTTCCTTAGTTGCATCTACAACTGCTCTTTTTTCTACTTGAGTTACTCCTGCTGGAACACAAATTACAACTTTAGGATTTGTCAGCATATTTCTTTTTAAAACAATTTTATAAAACTCTCTTAACATTTTTTCTGTCATTTCATAATCTGCAATAACTCCATTTTTCAAAGGCCTTATTGCATTAATTGAGTCAGGAGTTTTTCCTATCATAAGTTTTGCTTTATTTCCAACCTCTACTATTTTTTTAGTTTTAAGATTTACAGCTACAACTGATGGCTCATTCAAAACTATTCCTTTATTTTTAACAACAACTAATGTATTAGCTGTTCCTAAGTCTATCCCTATATCTTCAGAAAACATTTTTAACAAATTACCTATTTTCAATTTCATTTTTCACCTCGTAAGACCTTTCTTAATATTTATCTATTTCTTTTAATTTAAATCCTATTTTTTTCATTTCTTCATAAAATTTAGAAATGGGAAAACCCATTACATTATAAAAGTCTCCTTCTATTTTTTCTATAAGAACCGAACCTTTCCCTTGTATTCCATAACTTCCTGCTTTATCTAAAGGTTCTTTTGTTTCAACATACCAGTTTATCTCTTGATCACTTATATTTTTAAAATAAACTTTTGTCAATTCTGTAAAAGTTATGTTCATATTTTTTTGTTTATTAACTATAGCAACTCCTGTGTATACTTCGTGACTATGAGAAGATAAACTTTTTAAAACTGCTCTAGCTTCTTCTTCATTCTTAGGTTTTCCTAATATTTTATTGTTATGAACTACAACTGTATCAGCTGCGATAATCCATTCTTCATAATTTTCTTCAGCTACTGCCATTGCTTTTTCCAAAGCAATTTCCATTACAAAGTCTTTAGGATCCTCTTTTTCACTCTTTTCTAGCGTTTCCTTCGCTTCAACTTTAAATTTAAAACCAAATTCTTCCAGTATTTCTTTTCTCCTTGGACTCTTTGATGCTAAAATCACTTTATATCCCTCATCCTTCTTACTTTTATATAAACTCTTTCTGCTTCATCTTCACTTAGTTCAAGCTCTTTAGCTAAAATTCTTGACCCTTTAACTCCTTTATTATGTACCAATTCTACAGCTTTGTCCAATTTTTCTAAAGATATTCCTAATCCTTTAGATATTTCTACATATGCTCCAGGGTAAGTTTGCTCACGTTCAATAAATGTTATTTCTGCATCCGAATTTACTTTTCTGTCTTTTCTCTCTTCATGCTTCTCCAATAACTCTTCATAAATTTTACTTCTTTTTTGCTCAACTATTTCTTCTTTTTTTTCTTTTTTATGAATTCTAGTTTGAATTTCATTTTTTATATCATCTATAAAATCTTCTTTTATTGTTTCATCCAATTTTTCTAATTCTATTTCTCTTTTCTTTTTAATCTCTTCTTTCAATCTTTTTTTCTTTTCTTTTCTATCTCTAATATTCTCTTTTATTTTCTCATATTCCCCTGTTTTCTTCTTCTGATTAACTCTTATATAAAACCCTATCAATTTCCCCGTAACATATAAAAACATATATGGTATTAAAACAGCAGAAATCCCTAACATCAAAGATTTTGGTATAACTGTATATAATTTCCCAAAAATACTTGTAAAAAGTGCTCCAAACTTATATTTTTCAAGGCTAAACAATAAAAATTGCGTATATGTGTATTCTTTCATTGTCAAAAGAATTACTAAATTGGCTACTAAATAAACAAATATTATTAACCCTACCAGTCTAGATTTAAATATGTATTTAAGCTTCTCATTCTCTATAAAAGAAACTAAAACTCTAACCATTACAATAAGCAAGAATAAATAGTATAAAATTCCAAAATTAAATTTTACTAAATATTCTGTTTGATTATTAATTTTAAAATAAATTAATCCAACAAAAATAACTATAAAAATCGAACTCTCTATATACTTAAAATATTTTTTCTTCATTAATACCCCTTACATAAGAAAGGAGCATTAAAGTGCTCCTAACCTCTATTATAATCACCCTGTAAATTCTATCATATTGTACCCTATTTTTCAAGGTAGTTTAAATTTACTTCTTATATTTTATATGGTATACTCTTTATAGATTTATTTTTAGGAGTTGTTCAAATGAAAAACAAAGGAATTGTTAAAAAAATAAATGAAAATAAAATAACCATTGAGATTTACAAAGACCTCAATTGTTCTTCTTGTAGTTCATGTAATAAGAAAAGTCATGGTACACAAACATTTT
>JAFGUR010000122.1 GCA_016938425.1 Fusobacteriaceae bacterium | reverse complement strand
TAAGTTTAAAATATAATACTAATTTTAAATATATAAGTTTAAAAATATGAATAAAGATTATCAAAAAAACTACCTTTATCAAATTAATAAAAAAATATCAAAGGTTAATAAGATAAATAATTTAATGCCGGAGGCTTCTTGGATAAAGTCAACAAGACTTGCTTTAGGGATGTCGTCTCGGCAACTCGGTGAACGCCTTGGCTTAAGTGCTCAGGCGGTTATTGCAATGGAAAAAAGAGAATTGAGTGGTTCTATAAATTTAAAGACTTTAAGCGAAGTCGCCCGAGCTATGGGACTTGATTTAGCTTATGGTTTCTTTTCAGGAAGTAATAGTTTAGAGGAACTTGTAAAAGCTAAGGCACGGGAAAAAGCTTTAGAAATACTTAAAAGAACGAATCGGGATATGTTTTTAGAGGATCAGGGGCTTAGCAAAAGAGATTTAAAAATATCTTTAAAGAGAAATACCGAGGCTTTAATTAATGGTTCTAGAAAAGTATTATGGGATTAAATATTGTTAGTAAAAAGGGGCAGACTCCAATAGAAGACGATGACCGGGAATATTTGAAGATTAAGGGCTTATCAAATCTTGAGGAGCTTAATTTTTATGAACACGAAAATATCGCCAAAGCTAGGCACTGGCTTTTGAAGAAGAAAAAGTTTAAGGCCGAAGAAGTTATAAGTGAGAAATTTATTTTAGAGATCCACAAAAAAATGTTTGCTGATGTTTGGCTTTGGGCGGGGGAGTTTAGAGAGCGTGAGATGAATATCGGCTCTTCGGTCATAAATATTAGGATGGATTTAAGAAATTTAATTGATGATTTTAAGTATTGGCTAGATAATAAAACATTTTCTCAAGAGGAGATGATAGTTAGATTTAAACATCGCTTGGTAAAAATCCATCCTTTTAGAAACGGAAATGGTCGACATTCAAGATTGATAGCAGAGGTTCTATGTGAGAAGGTTTTTTCCTTGGCGCCTTTTTCTTGGGGTGATGTTGAAAATGATGATGGGGCGAGGGAGAAATATTTACAAGCTCTTTGTTTAGCTGATAGCGGTGATTATCGGGAGATTTTGGGATTGGTTAGGAGGGTTTAAAACTTTATCTTTTCTTCAGGACTCATAATATATAATAAAGGCGGCTTATAAGTATAGCCGCTTTTAATTCATTTGACAATATGCCTAATAAGGTATATTATTAATTATAAGATTTATGGGAATCTTTTTATTTAAGAGTTTTTTAGCTATAAACTCTCCAATAATAGACTTATTCTTTGACTTAAAGAATAGTAAAAGGAATAAAATAATAGCTATTTTAAAACATTTAGAAGAAGCTGAGAAAAATTTCTGCCCGCCCTTTGTTAAAAATATAGATCATTTTTGTGATGGTTCTATTTTATATGAGATTAGAATATCTTTTTCAAAAGAGTTATTGAGAATTTTTTGTTCTTATAATTCTGGAGACATTATATTATATGAATATTTAATTAAACCCCATTTTTACGATAAAAGAAAAGAAAAAATTATAAATAAAGAATATTTCAATAAAATAAATAAAAGCAAGAATGATTACTATTCATTTTTATCTAAAGCAGGAGAATTAATTGAAATAGAAATTTAAGTAAAAAAATAAAAACATGAAAGTCAAAAAAATAAAAATAGAGTTACCAATTAGAGATAAGGAGGAGATTGATTTTTATAAGTCCTTGGTCATTTTGGCGAAGATTATCTACGAAAAGAGAATGGCCCTTGATTTAACCCAGAAAGACTTAGCTATTAAAGCAGGCACAACGCAAAGAATAATTTCTAACATCGAAAACGCCGAGTTAAATATTGGGATAAAATTATTATTTAAAATAACTAAGGTTTTAGATTTAAATCTAAAACTTAATGAGATTAGCTTGTTAAATAATGATAAAACAGAAAAAGTTTTAAGAGGCGCTAATGCTTATTTAAAAGAAAGTTTAAATACCAAGCTTTTAAAGCAAGAAATAGCCCATTAAAGCTATACTTGACCCCCAATGACCTTTATTGACACTAATTAAGGCAAATGCTATGATTATTATAAGAGTTTTGATATAATTATAGCTATGAACGAAGAAATAAAACCCGGAGCCGTCTATACGACCGCCGAGGCAGAAAAGATACTTAAAGTTAGTAATTCAACGATTAAGCGCCTGCTTAAAAGCGGTCTTTTAAGAGCGAATAAGGTCGGGAAGCAGTATCGGATTTTAGGCCTAGAGCTTTTAAGACTCGTCTCGCCAGAGGTTGAAAAAAAGGCGGTTAAGAGTTATTTGAGTTTAAAAGAAAAAATAATTGAAAAAACTAAGAATTGGTAGCCCTAGCTTTGTTATTGAGGTTGGGGTTTTTT
>JAFGUR010000121.1 GCA_016938425.1 Fusobacteriaceae bacterium | reverse complement strand
ATTTTAGAATATCTAGGTATGAAATTAGCACTATTTATAATGGGACTTAGTGTTTTTATATTTATATATATAATAAAGAAATATTTTAATAATAAAAAAAGGATGAAAATATGAGATTAGATAAATATTTAGTAGAATGTGGAGTGGGAAGCCGTTCAGAAATAAAGCAAATATTACTTAAAAAATTAATAAGAGTTAATGGCAAAATAACAATATCTTCTAAAGAACATGTAGATGAATTTAAAGATGAAATTTATTTCATGGAGAAGAAAATGGAATATAAAGAATTCAGATATTATATAATGAATAAACCTTCAGGCTATATAACAGCAACTGAAGATAAAAAAGAAAAAACAGTAATGGAAATTCTACCAGAATGGGTTGTAAAAAAGGATTTATCTCCAGTAGGCAGATTAGATAAAGATACAGAAGGATTGTTACTTTTTACTAATGATGGGAAACTATCCCATGAATTACTATCTCCTAAAAAACATGTAGAAAAAATATATGAAGTTCATTTAGAGAATGAGATTTCTAATGAAAGTATTGAAAAATTAGAAAGTGGTGTAATCATTTTAGATGGATATTTGACAAAACCAGCAAAAGTTGAAAAAATTAGTGATTTAGTTATCAATTTGGTTATTAGTGAGGGGAAATTTCATCAAGTTAAAGAAATGTTAAAAGCTGTTAATAATAAAGTTATTTATTTGAAAAGAATTAAATTTGGGAATTTAGAATTAAACGGTTTAAAAATTGGTGAAGTTATTGAGATTAACAAAGAAAATATAAATATAAAATAAGGCATGGCTCACATGCCTTATTTATATTAAAATATAAACTTTAAAAATTTGCACTGAGAAGTAATTTTTTTGTATTAATTTATGGGTTCATCATAAAGAGAACGACCCCATTCAATTAAGTCTCTTTCTTGATAATAATCATTTACTAATAAACTTTCAAACTCAGAATTAATGTATAAAAGAGCATTTCTATCTGTAATTCTTATACTAGTTTCATGATTTGATTTTGTTCCATAATGAGTAAAGTTTAAACTCCCTAAATAAGCTATTTTGTTATCTATAATATAAATTTTACTATGTAAATTTAATCTATGTTCCTTTTCATTTTCATTAGGTTGTAAAAGAACTTTAAAAGGAAATAATGGTTCATATTCATAACGATAAATTTTAATACTTGCAATTTTTTTTCTATAAAATATATTAATTATTTCAAATAAAATTAAAGGAATTATCACATAAAAAAATCTTAAATTTTTATTTGATAAAAAAAGACCAATAGTAAGAACTGTGATAAAAAATATTAAATAAGTTAAAAGTCTAGTATAGTATGCCCACTGTCTTCTAAGGGTTTCAGCATTTTCATCAGTAATTTGAACTTGTTTAATAAGTCTTCTAATATTTTCTTTGTTTTTATTATCTTCAATATCATTAATTGTAATCAATTTGATTTTTTTACCTTGATGATGTAAATTAATTAACTCACTCACTAAACCTGGGCTTAGAAAAGGAGAAAGTATTTTGATTTCTTCACTTGCATTTTGCAAATCATCCAATAAATTTTTTCCTGCACCTGTACCAATGTAAATATCACACTTAGCACCATAAAAAGTTCTGCTCATAGATATCCCTTCCCATTTTCAATATGTATATATTCTATACGATATTGGGATTTATTTCAACAAACTTTTTAAAAGCCAAATTAAAGTCCGATAATTTAATTATATGTAAAAAGAGTTATGATACAGTAAATATTGACTTTTTTCGTATAGAATAGTATAATTTTTATGTTAAAATTAAGGAGTGTGAAGTAAATGAAAAAAGCAGAACTATTGGCACCAGCAGGAAATATGGAAAAACTAAAAATGGCTTTCCATTATGGAGCTGATGCAGTATTTTTAGGCGGAAAAATGTTTAACCTAAGAGCTGGAAGTACAAACTTTGAAGACGACGAATTGAGAGAAGCTGTTGAATATGCTCATAAGAGAAATAAAAAAATATATGTTACACTTAATATTATTGCTCATAATAAAGAATTAGATATATTACCTTCTTATGTGAAAACTTTAGAAGAAATAGGTATAGATGGAGTAATTGTTGCAGATATGGGAGTATTTCAAGTTGTGAAAGAAAATAGTAATTTGCCAATAAGTATAAGTACTCAAGCAAGTAATACAAATTGGCGTTCAGTAAAAATGTGGAAAGAATTAGGTGCAAAAAGAGTTGTAATGGCTAGAGAGATTTCTTTGGAAGAATTAGCAGAAATTAGAATGAAAGTACCAGATATTGAAATAGAAGCTTTTGTTCACGGAGCAATGTGCATTGCAATTTCTGGTAGATGCTTATTATCAAATTACATGACTGGAAGAGATGCTAATAGAGGAGATTGTGCCCAAGCATGTAGATGGAAATATAAATTGGTAGAGGAAAAAAGACCTGATCAAGAATTTCCAATATATGAAGATGAACATGGGACACATATATTTAATTCAAAAGATTTATGTGCCATAGAATTTATAGATAAATTGTTGGATATTGGAATAGATTCTTTTAAAATTGAAGGAAGAATGAAAGGTATTTATTATGTGGCTAATGCTGTCAAAGTTTATAGAGAAGCAATAGATAGTTATTATAAAGGAAGTTACAAATATAATCCTAAATGGATGGCTGAACTTCAAACAATATCTCATAGACTATATACAGATGGATTTTATCATGGTCGTCCTGATGAAGGTGGGCAAAACTATAATGATAGAAATTCTTATTCTCAAACTCATAAATTAGTGGCAAAAGTCATTGATATTTTAGAAGATGGAGCATATAAATTAGAAATAAGAAATCAAGTTAATATAACTGATGAAATTGAATGGATTAGACCAGTAGGAGAGCCTAAAAAAATTAATATTGATAAATTTATAGTTCTTAAAACAAATGAAGAGTTACAAACTGTAAATACCAATGCTATTGTTAAAATTTATACAGATGAAAAATTAGAAGTTATGGATATGTTTAGAATGAAAATGTAATAAAGTAAAAAATAGAAAAGAGTAAGAAAAATTTGCCTAATATTTTCTTACTCTTTTATTTTTCTTATAGAAAACTATAAATTTTAATGTAATAAGTACGAATCGAGATATTGGAATTTATTAAAAGTATTAAAAAAATAATATTTTTTAGAGTTTGTTCATATTTTTAGCATATAACTAATAAAAAAATAATATTTTCCTTGACTAACGGACAGAAATATGATATTTTTAATGCATTAATTATATATATTTAATGTATAAAATTTTTTATAGGGGTTGATTTATATCATGAAAAAAATGGGTTTACTAGGGAAATTGGTATTAGGAATAATTGCAGGAATTTTAATTGGATTCTTTTGTAAGGACTTAATTAAAAATTTTATAATTATTAAAATATTGGCAACATTTAGTGGTTTATTTGGAAATTTTTTAAAATTTATAATTCCGTGTATAATTATTGGGTTTGTAGCACCAGGAATAGCTGATTTGGGAAATAAAGCAGGAAAACTTCTAGGAATTACAACTTTAATTGCTTATGTTTCAACAATTTTAGCAGGATTATCAGCTTTTTTAGTAGGGAAGGCAATTTTACCTAAATTTATTAAAGTAGCAGAATTGAAAGAAAAGTCAAATTTAGATTTGAATCCATATTTTACAATAGATATGCCTCCTTTTACTGGTATTATGACAGCTTTAATATTAGCATTTTTCTTAGGATTAGGAATGGCACATTTAAAAACAAAATATTTATATAATGCTGTAAGTGAATTTCAAACAATAACTCAAAAAACAGTGAGCATAATTATAATACCATTAATACCATTTCATATAGCAGGAATATTTTCAAGCATAACAGCTTCTGGTGAAATTTTTAATACAATGAGAACTTTTTCATCAGTATTTGTATTATTATTACTACTTCAAGTTTCGTATCTTGTAGTGCAATATTTAATAGCTGGAACTGTTTCAGGTAAAAATCCATTGACTTGTATTAAAAACTATTTACCTGCATATTTGACAGCGGTAGGAACACAATCTTCAGCAGCTACAATACCAGTTAGTTTAGAATGTGCTAGGAAAAATGAGATTTCAGAAGAAGTTGTAGATTTTGTAGTGCCATTATGTGCAACAATTCATTTGGCAGGAGATACAATAACATTAGTTTTAGCAACAATGGCAGTACAAATGATGACAGGAGAGACTCCTACAGCAGCTATGATGGTTCCGTTTATATTTATGCTAGGAATAACAATGGTTGCAGCGCCAGGAATACCAGGTGGAGGAGTTTATGCAACATTGGGATTATTAGAAAAAATATTCCATTTTTCAAGTGGACAACAAGGATTAATGATTGCAATTCACTTTGCACAAGATAGTTTTGGGACAGCTACAAATGTAACAGGTGATGGTGCTATAGCTATATTTGTAGATAAGTTGTTTAGAAATAAGAAATGAAAAGAAAGTTAAAAATTATTTTAAAAATATTACGATGATTCAATCATATCCAGAAAGAATTATAAAATCAGTGGAGTACATAAAATGATAGTAAAAATAAAAAGATGAGTTATTTGTTTAACTCATCTTTTTATTTTTAATTAAAACTTAGTATTAAAATTTACAACAATTGCTTTTGGCCTAGACATTGCCTCGATACTGTATCTAATTCCTTGAGTTCCCATTCCACTTGATTTAACTCCTAAAAAAGGAAAATGGTCTGGACCTCTTTGAGTTTTATTGTTAATATGAACAGTTCCTACTTCTAAACTTTGAGCAACTGAAAAGGCTTTATCTATATTATTAGTGAATACAGCTGATTGTAATCCATATTCAGAATTATTTGAAATTTCAATAGCTTCTTCTACAGTTTTAACTCTAATTATAGGTAAAACAGGACCAAAAGGCTCTTCCCATGCAATTCTCATGTCTAAAGTGACATTGTCAAAAAGAGTAGGATATACTAAATTTGCTTCTCTTTTATTACCTATAATAAGTTTAGCACCTTTTTCTATAGCATCATCAATTAGTCCTTGGACAAAATCAGCAGATTTATTATCAATTAAAGGAGTTACAGTTACTCCTTCATCAAAAGGCATACCAACTTTAATTTTTTTTAATTCTTCTGAAACTAACTGTGCTAATCTGTCAGCTACAGATTCTAAGACAAGAACCCTTTTAACAGCAGTACATCTTTGTCCACTATATGAAAAAGCACCGCTTACAATATTTTTAGCAGTATCTTCAAGGTCTGCATCTTCAAGTACAATTGCAGCATCCTTTCCCCCTAATTCCATAATCATGGGAACCATTCCAGCAATACTAGCAATATGTCTACCTACATCTGAACTTCCTGTAAAATTAATCATATCTACATCTTTATGAGTTATTAAGTAATCTCCTATTTCAGAACCTCTACCAGTGACAGTATTAAGAACACCATTAGGAATACCAGCAGCTCTAAAAGCTTCAATTAAATATAAAGCAGAAATTGCACCTTGAGTAGGAGGTTTGAATAAAACTACATTTCCAGCCATTAAAGCAGGTGCAATTTTACTTGCAGATAAATTTATAGGATAATTAAAAGGAGCAATAGAAAGAACAACTCCTAAGGGTTCTCTAGTAACAATAGACATTTTATTTTTTGCTGATCCTTCAAAGGCATCACCATAAAGAGTTTCCCCTCTTAATCTTTTAGCTTCTTCTGCAGTATATCTTATAAAATCAGCAGTTCTAACAACTTCAGAGTAACTTGATTTATAATCTTTAGACACTTCTTTGGTAAGGATTTCAGCAATAAATTTTGCATTGTCTTCTAATATTTTGGCTGCTTTATGCAAAATATCTGCTCTTTCAGATAAATTACTATTTTTCCAAGTCTTGAATGTTTCTTTAGCATTTGAAAAAGCTTCATCAACTTCTTCTTTAGTCATAGCTTGGATTTTACCTAAAAAAGAACCATCATGAGGAGCTTTTACCTCAATTAATTTATTTGAATTTGATTCAATCCATTTTCCATTTAATAAATTTTTGTAAACATCATTATTTTGCATTTCTTCAAATTTTACCATTTTACCAACCTTCCTTAAAATCAAAAGAATATATCTATAATCTATACTTCTTTAATAGATATTTAAACTATTATACTCCTATTCATAAAATTGTCAAGAATTAATTACTAGTTAGTATCAAAAAAATAGTCAAAAAAAACTTATAAATTTAAAAAAAATACTTTAAAAATTTGATAACTTGTGATAATATACCTTGTTAGAAAAAAGTTTATAAATATTAAACAATTTTTTTAATATTGCTGTTTAAATAATTTAATTAAAAGTTAGGGAGGAATAGTTTTTTGGAAAGAGAAAGACAAAGTAAAACACCAATATTTACAGTATTAAAAGATGTATATGCAAAAAGAGAAGTACTACCTTTTCATGTACCAGGACATAAAAATGGAAAAGGAGCAGAAAAAGAATTTTATGAATTTATAGGAGAAAATCCTTTTAAAATAGATGTAACAATTTTTGATTTAGTTGATGGATTGCATAATCCTAAAAGTCATATAAAAGAAGCACAAGAATTAGCTGCAGAAGCATTTGGAGCAGAAAGAACTTTGTTTTGTGTACATGGAACATCTGGTGCTATACAGGCTATGGTAATGTCTTGTGTTAAAGCTGGAGAAAAGATAATCGTTCCAAGAAATACTCATAAATCAGTAAATGCAGGTATTATTTTAAGTGGATGTATTCCTATTTATATGCAACCAGATATTGACAATGAAAATGGAATTGCTCATGGGGTTACTCCAAGAACAGTTGAAAAAACTTTGGAGCAGCATCCAGATGCAGCAGCAGTACTTGTTATAAACCCTACATACTATGGAGTATCAACTGATTTAGAAAAAATTGCAGAGATAGTTCATTCATACGATATACCTTTATTAGTAGATGAGGCACATGGACCACATTTAATTTTTTCTGATAAGTTAGCAAAATCAGCAATGGAAGCTGGAGCAGATATTTGTTGTCAAAGTACACACAAATTAACTGGGGCTTTAACACAAGGTTCAATGATGCATATGCAAGGAAAAAGAGTTGATTTTAATCATGTAAAACAATGTTTAAGTTTATTACAAACGACATCACCTTCATATATTTTGTTAGCTTCATTAGATACAACAAGAAAACAACTTGCATTAGAAGGAGAAAAATTAGTTAGTTATTCAATTTCTTTAGCAGAAAATTTTAGAGATAGAGTTAATAAAATTCCAGGATTTTATTGCTTTGGGAAAGAAGTTTTAGATGGAAAAGGGAGATACTCTTTTGATCCAACTAAAGTAACAGTAACAGCAAAAGGACTTGGTTTACATGGATGGGAATTAGATACTTTACTTATTGAAAAATATAATATCCAAGTAGAATTATCGGATTTTTATAATGTTTTATTTATAGTAACTTATGGAGATAGAGAGAAAGACATAGATAAAGTAATTGAAGCTTTAGAAGATATTTCTAAAACATATTTTGACTCTAGTAATTTAGGTAAAGAGTTTAAAGATATGCCTGAAATACCTGAAATGGTTCAAATTCCTAGGGAATCTTTCTTTTCTAAAAAGACAAAAAAATCAATTGATGAGTGTGTAAATGAAATTTCGGGAGAATTTATTTTTGCATATCCACCAGGGATTCCTGTTTTGGTACCAGGAGAGAGAATTACAGAAGAAATGTTACATTATATATTTGAACTTAGAGACTCAGGATTATCAGTTCAAGGAATGGAAGATCCAAAACTTGAAACTTTAAATATAATTACAGAAGATGACGCTATGTATATTTATGTAGAAAAAATGAATAATTTCTTTATAGGTGTTCCTTTTAACTTGGGGTGTTCAAGAACAGGAAGTGAATTTGCTATTGATTATTTATTCCAAGCTTATCCTGATTATAAAAATGAGGTAGAAGTTCAAACAATTGAACTAATGGAAGAAGATTTTACAGAGAAAAAATTAAAATTCTTAAATTCAACAATAGCAATGAGTGAATCATTAAGAAATAGAGTAAGTGAACTTGTAGATAATGGGTATAGACCTGTAACAATTGGAGGAGATCATTCTATATCTATTGGAAGCATATCTGGAGTAACAAGTATCAAGAAAGATATAGGTGTAATTTGGATAGATGCACATGGGGATTTGAATACAGCGGCAACAACACCTAGTGGAAATATTCATGGAATGTCACTTGCAGTTGCAATTGGAGAAGGAGATACAAGGTTAACTTCAATTATGAATGGGAATTATGTTTTACCAGAAAATGTTTTTCTATTTGGAGCAAGAGATTTAGATCCTGGTGAATTATCTTTAATAAAAGAAAAGAATATAAATTGCTTAACATATGATGAAATTGTAGAAATGGGCTTAGAAAACGCATTAAATTTTGTAAAAGAAAAATTAGGAGTAGAAGAGATTCATATTAGTTTTGATTTAGATTCTATGGATGCAGAGAAAATTTTTGGTGTTAATACTCATGTTGAAAATGGTGGTTTTGATAAAGCAGAAGTTTTAGGAGTTTTCCAATTCTTATATGAAAATTATAAAATCTCTTCTGTAGATATAACAGAACTTAATCCATTAACAGATAATAATGGAAAAGCAGTTGAAATGGTATCGGATATGATAGAATATTTAAATAATGTATATTAAACTATTTCATAGAAGGTGGATTTATGGAAAAAGAACCTAAAGTAGTTGTTATAGGAGGAGGAACAGGACTATCTGTTCTTCTTCGAGGATTAAAAAAATTTCCATTAAATATTTCTGCAATTGTTACTGTTGCTGATGATGGAGGAAGTACAGGGAAATTGAGGGATATGTTTGAAATTCCAGCTCCAGGCGACATTAGAAATGTTATGGTATCTTTAAGTGAGGTGGAACCTCTTATTGAAAAACTGTTGCAATATAGATTCAAAATTGGAAATTTAGATGGTCATGCAATGGGAAATCTATTATTGACTGCAGTTGCAGATATAACTGGAAATATGGTAGATGGAATAGAAGCATTGTCAAAAATATTGAATGTAAAAGGAAGGATTTTACCTTTAACAAATGAAAGTATAACTTTGTGTGCTCAATTTGCAGATGGTTCAGTTGTTGAAGGTGAATCTACTTTAACTAAAGTTGATAAAAAAATAAATAAAGTATTTTATAAGGAAAAAGTTACAGCTTATAATGAAACTCTCAAAGTAGTTAGAGAAGCAGATTATATAATTTTTAGTATAGGAAGTTTATATACAAGTATTATACCGAATTTATTAATAGATGAGATGAGAGAAGCTATAAGTACTAGTAAAGCTAAGAAAATATATATATGTAATGCCATGGAACAACCAGGAGAAACAGTTGGATATAGAGTATCTGACCATATAAAAGCTATAAATAATCATTGCCAAAAGAGTATGATTGACTATGTAATAGTAAATGATGAAAAAATTCCTGATGATGTCTATGAAAAGTACATGAAGCAAGGAGTTAAACCTGTTAAAATTGATGAAAAAAATATTGAAAAATTGGGTGTTCAACTATCAAAGCATAGAATTATTTCAATAACAGAGTCAAGAGAAGTTAGACATAATCCTATAAGATTAGCCTCAGTAGTATATTCAAAAATTTTGGATTGGGAATATGATAAATAATTATAGTTATAAAAAAATGACTCAATTTGAGTCATTTTTTTATAACTATAATT
>JAFGUR010000120.1 GCA_016938425.1 Fusobacteriaceae bacterium | reverse complement strand
TTTTTAGAATTATTAAAAACAGTTGATGTTAGAACTCTTAAGCAATTTGATTCTAAAACAAAAGTAAAAAATCTTGAAGAGAAATTTAATATTGTGGTAAAAGATTCTATTACTAGTGAGTTTTATGAAAAAAATAATCAATTTAATAAAATGTTTAATGGTAATTTATATATGTTTGTTCCTTTTTTAAATGAAACAGTGATAAAAACGCAAAAATACAGAAGAAGTATTGAAGTTATTAACTATTATGAAAATGGAATACAGAAAAAATCTAATGTATCACTTGTTGAATGGATAATAAATCCCTTAGGTTCATTTTTATTAAAAAAAGCAAAAAATAATTATGATACATTTTTTAAGACAAAAGAGCTTTTAGAAAAGTTTTGATTAAAATAAGCAATTCTTGTTTTTATTGCAATAAGCCTAATTTTATGATATATTTTTAGATAAATACAAAAAATTAAGAGGTGAAGTAATGGAGTACAATTTTGGCCAAATCGAAAGTAAATGGCAAAAAAAATGGATTGAAAATAATATTTTTAAAACAGAAAATGAAGTTGAAGGAAAAGAAAATTATTATGCACTAGAAATGTTTGCATACCCTTCAGGAAATCTTCATATGGGTCATGTTAGAAACTATACAATAGGAGACGTTATAGCTAGATATAAAAAAATGAAAGGCTTTAATGTTTTACACCCATTTGGTTGGGATAGTTTTGGACTTCCAGCAGAAAATGCAGCTATTCAAAATGGAGCTCATCCAGCAAAATGGACTGTTGCAAATATAGAAAATATGAAAAAACAATTAAACCTCTTAGGATTATCATATGATTGGAATAGAGAAATAGCAACTTATACACCTGAATATTATAGATGGAATCAATGGATATTTAAAAAATTATACGAAAAGGGATTAGTTTATAGAAAAGAGTCAACTGTAAACTGGTGTCCTGATTGTAATACAGTACTTGCTAATGAACAAGTTGAAGATGGGAAATGTTGGAGACATGGAAAAACTGATGTTATTCAAAAAGAATTAACTCAATGGTTCTTTAAAATTACTGAGTATGCAGAAGAATTATTGGAAGGGCATAAGGAATTAGAAGAAGGTTGGCCCTCAAAAGTTCTTGCCATGCAAAAAAACTGGATAGGAAAATCTTTTGGAACAGAAGTTAATTTTATAGTAGAAAAAACAAATGAAAAATTACCAGTATTTACAACAAGAGTAGACACTTTATACGGAGTAACCTATTGTGTATTAGCTCCAGAGCATCCAATGGTAAAAGAAATTTTATTAGAAAATCCTTCTATTTCAGAAGAAGTAGACAAAATGAAAAGTGCTGATATGATAGAAAGAACAGCAGAAGGAAAAGAAAAAACAGGAGTATTTACAGGTAGGTATGTAATAAATCCAATTAATAATAAAAAAGTTCCTTTATGGGTTGGAGATTATGTTTTAATGAACTATGGAACAGGAGCTGTAATGGCTGTACCTACTCATGATGAAAGAGATTTTACTTTTGCTAAAAAATATAATTTAGAAATGATACCTGTTATTTATCCAATTGATAAAGAAACAAAGGAAGCAATTGAAATAAAAGCAGAAGATATGCAAAATGCATTTATAGGAAAAGGAATTATGGCTAATTCAGAAGAATTTAATGGAATTAGTAGTAAAGAAGCTTTAACAAAAATAGCAGAAAAAGTAGAAAAAGAAAATTATGGAACAAGAACGACTAAATATAGATTAAAAGATTGGGGAGTTTCTAGACAAAGATATTGGGGGACTCCAATTCCAGCAATTTATTGTGATAAATGTGGAATAGTAATGGAAAAAGAAGAAAACTTACCAGTAATGTTACCAACTGATATAAACTTTCAAGCTGGAGGAAATCCTTTGGCAACATCAGAAGAATTTAAAAATGCAACATGTCCATGTTGTGGAGGGAAAGCAAGAAGAGAAACAGATACAATGGATACTTTTGTTGATTCTTCGTGGTATTATTTAAGATATTGTGACTCAAAAAATACAGATTTACCAATAGATAAAATGATAGCTGACAAGTGGTCACCAGTAGACCAATATATTGGTGGAGTAGAGCATGCGGTAATGCATTTATTATATGCAAGATTCTTTCATAAGGCTTTAAGAGACCTTGGTTTAGTTTCAACTAATGAACCATTTAAAAGACTTCTTACTCAAGGAATGGTTTTAGGACCATCATTCTATTCTGCAAATAAAAATAAGTATTTATTTTCTACAGATGTTAGATTTGAAGGAGAAAAAGCTTTTGACAAAGAAACAGGAGAAGAATTAGCTGTTAAGGTAGAGAAAATGTCTAAGTCTAAAAATAATGGAGTAGACCCTTTACATATAATAGCAAAATATGGTGCAGATACAGCAAGATTATTTACGATGTTTGCAGCACCTCCAGAAAAAGAGCTTGAGTGGAATGAAAATGGTTTAGCAGGTGGATATAGATTCATACAAAGAGTATGGAAATTGGTAGAAGAAGGTAATGAGTATTTTGATAGAAATAAATATAATTTGGAAGCATTAAATAAGGCTGATAAAAATATTTTAAGAAAATTACATTTAACTATAAAAAAAGTTACAGATTCAATAGAGGATAATTTTCACTTTAATACTTCAATTGCATCGGCAATGGAACTTTTAAATGAATTATCTGATTATAAAGTTAATGTTTTAGAAAAAAATGAAATAAGTTCAGAAAGTAAAAAAGTCTACTTTGAAGCTATTAGAACTTTAATTATCTTACTTTCTCCATTTATACCTCATGTTTGTGATGAAATGTGGGAAATAATAGGAGAAACTGGATATTTATTTAATGAAGAATGGCCAGAACATAATGAAAAATTAATGATTTCAGATGAGATAGCTATAGCAGTTCAAGTTAATGGGAAATTAAGAGCAACTGTTGAAGTAGACAGAAACATTGAGAAACCAGAGTTAGAAAAATTAGCTTTAGCTCAAGAAAATGTTCAAAAACATATAGAAGGTAAAGAAATAGCTAAAATAATTATAGTTCCCAATAAAATTGTTAATATAGTAGTAAAATAATTAAAAAAATATTAAAAAATAAAGAGGAAAATATGTAGTGGAGGAGTAAATATTAGTAGAACATCTTCCTTAGTTCTATTATTTGATTACATCCCCAATGTATGAAAAAGAGCAGGTTCCCCAAACCTGTTCTTTTTCATTTTTTGGACAAAACTATTATTTTTACCAATTTCAAACAAAAGATACTCTGAAAGTGTAACAAAATTGATTTTTTTATAACAAAATTGGTTTAAAATAAAAATAAAGAACATTAAAAATGATAGGATATCGTACAAAAAAATAAAAAAAAATAAAAAAGTGTAAAAAAACAGTTGAAAAAATCTCATTCTAATGCTAATATTTAGATTATTAATTAAATGTTTTTTTTTTGGACAATTTTAGGGAGGGGAATATGAAACAGAGATCAATTTTGGCTATTTCTGAAACAAAAGAATTACTGAAAAAGATTAGAAAAGAATTAAAAGATGATTATGAAGTTATAACTTTTAATAATTTTTTAGATGGATTAGATATGTTAAGAGAAAGTGATTTTGATATATTACTTTTAGATGAAAATTTAACATGGTTTACTTTTGCCGAGGCAATGAGAAAATTAAAAGGTATAGGTAAAGATATTGTAACAATAGCATTAATTTCTGAAGAAAATGATGAGATGTTAAATGATGTTAGAGAAGGTGAAATATATAACTATGTTGTAAAACCTTTTACATTAAGAGATATAAACAGAATTATAATACCTGCTTTAAATAATCTTGAATTATTAAAAGAAAAAAGAGATTTAGAAAGAAAATTATCAGATTCAGAAGAGTCAGAAGAAATAGTTGGACAACACGCAAAGGTTAAAGAATTGAAGCAAATTATTGAGAAAGTTGCAGATAGTGATTTAACAGTTCTTGTTAATGGAGAAAATGGGGTAGGAAAAGAATTAGTTGCAAAAGAAATTTATAAAAAATCACATAGAAGAAAGAAAAATTTTGTAACTATAAATTGCGCTTCAATTTCATCAAGTTTGATAGAATCAGAATTATTTGGTTATGAAAAGGGTGCTTTTCCAGGAGCAGTAGCTCAAAAGAAAGGAATCATTGAGGAAGCTGATGGAGGAACACTGTTTTTAGATCAAATAGGTGGAATGGACTTAAAATCTCAAGCTAAGTTATTAAGAGTTATTGAATATGGAGAACTTAGAAGAGTTGGTGGAAGTAGAACGATAAAAGTAGATGTAAGATTTGTTGCTGCTACTAATGAGGATTTAGAAGATGCAGTAAAAAAAGGGACATTCAGAAAAGACTTATATCATAGACTAACAGCTTTTCCAATTGAAGTAGCACCACTTAGAGATAGAAAAGAAGACATTCCATTATTAGCAAATTATTTTTTAAATAAAATCGTTTTAGATTTACATAAAGAAATGATTGTTTTATCTGGTGAAGCAATGAAATATTTACTTGAATATCAATATCCAGGTAATATAAGAGAATTGAAAAACATAATAGAAAGAATGGTTATTTTAGCTAATAATAAAGTAATTGATGTTGAAGATTTACCTTTAGAAATAAAAATGAAATCAGATACTATTGAAAATAGAAGTATTACTGGAATTGGTCCATTAAAAGAGATATTAGAAAGAGATGTTTATGAACTTGCAGAAGTTGAAAGAATTGTTATAGCATCTGCTTTACAAAAAACTAGATGGAATAAGCAAGAAACAGCAAAACTTTTAGGAATAGGAAGAACTACATTATATGAAAAAATTAGAAAATATGATTTAGATAGAAGAATAATTAAAAAAGATGATTCATATGATGAGGAAGATTATGGAGATGAAGAATAAAGAAAACTGAGGTAATAAGATGAATTTTATGTTAATTCAAAGTTATTTAGATAAAATCCCAAAATTAGAAGACTTATTGACTCTTCCTGAAATTAAAAATCTAATTAATAGACATGGAAATAAGTTGGTAGAAGAAACAATAGTAAAAGTTTTGGATAAGAGACATTTAGATATAACAACAGCTAAAACAGAAGAAGTTATAAAAAAAATGGATTTTTCTATGATTTATTATATTGATTTATTGTTAGAGTCGTTAAAGATTGAAAATAAGTTTTTATTAACCAAAATAGTTAATTGTATGGGAATTATGAATTCAGATTTTTTTGGTGATAAAATTTATTCTAAAGAAGTGCTAAAAGAATTTGTTGAAATCCATAGTAATTATACAGATTTAAGATTGAATTTAGGAGAATCTAAAAAAATAGATATTTCATTTGAAATTAAAGAAATGCTAAAAGAATACTCTAAAAATAATGAATATCTAATATTTTCAAATTTATCTTCAGCATTATATACTCTTTTAAATACTTTTTTTAAAGGTAAAAAAGCGGTAAGTTCTATAAGAGAAAGTTATACTTTTGATAAAAATATAGAGATAAACACTTTGTTGGATACAATGAATTTTCAAAAAAAAGTTGTTGGAAGTTTAAATAGATTAGATTTTAACGATTATAAAAACAATCTTGATAAAGAAGATTTTATAATATATAGTGATTTTTTCGGTAATAGTTTAGAAGGATTAGCGAAGTTAGCAGAAGAAGATGCAGAGCATATTTCTAATAAGGAAAATACAATTTTTATAAGTGATAAATTTTATCTAAATAATTCTAATATAGAGATTGAGTCTGTAGGACTTAAATTTTCAGATTATTTAAATGGTAAGACAACAGTTTTAGCAGACCTATCAAAATTAGAAGATTTTCCTAGTGTCGTAATTTTAGCAGGGTCAAAAAAAATAATTGAAGAAGTAGAAAAGTCTTTGTATTATAAAATGTTTTATCCATCAAAAGAGGTAGAAAATTTATTATATTTATCATTGCTTAATAAAGTTGTAGAGAAAAAAGAAATTTCTTATGTAGATTTGTCATTTTTAACAGATAGTGAAAAGCTGAAAAAGAGAAATTTAAAATTTATTGAAGGTTTAAATAAAAAATTAGAAAAATTTTGTGATATAGGTTTAATAGAAGGACCTTATTTCAAAATAGATGAAAGTATTTCTTATAAAGATGCATTTGTTAGGGAACTTATAGTGATTACACCTAAACATAAAAATGTTGAAGAAATAGACTATGCTTTGAGAACTTCTGAAATACCAATAATTTGTTGGGTTAATGAAGGAAGTTTACTTATAAACTTACAATTGGTAGAAAAGAAACAAGAAAGAATTTTACTGGAAACTTTAGAAAAAGTTATATTAAAGTAGGTCTTGTACCTACTTTTTTTACTTGTTTATATCCGAAAGAAAACTTCAAAAATGAAAGGGATAAATATGGTTGTATTAATAGATAACTATGATTCTTTTGTGTATAATTTATACCAATATATTGGAACTGTTGATGATGAAATAAAAGTTTTTAGAAATGATGAAATTAGTGTAGAAGAAATTGAGAAATTAAATCCTACTCATATAGTTTTATCACCAGGGCCAAAAGCACCTAAGGATGCAGGTATTTGTATAGAACTAATTAAAAAATTATACAAAAAATATCCAATATTAGGAATTTGTCTAGGACATCAAGCAATAGGAGAAGCCTTTGGTGGAACAGTAAGTTATGCGAAAGAGTTATATCATGGAAAGTATTCATTGATTAATCATAATGGTGAAAAAATATTTTTAGGAATTGAAAGTCCATGTAAAGTAGCCAGATACCATTCTTTAGCAATTTTAGAAGAAACTTTATCAGAAGAATTTTTGGTAGAAGCAAAAACAGAAGATAATGAAATAATGGCAATAAGGCATAAAGATTATAATCTATTTGGATTACAGTTCCATCCAGAGTCAATATATACTCCAGAGGGATTGAAAATGATTAGAAATTTTTTAAATATTTCTAATTAAAATTTGAAATGTGTTGAAAAAATAGGTAACTATTAGTATAATGAGTTTTGAAGATAATTTATATTAAGGAGGAAATAGAGTGGCATTAAGAAAAATGAAAAAGAGTATGAAGCCGTTAGTGATTCTAATAGCAATAGCTTTTATACTTACAATAGTAGCAGCAGGAATAATGGGATTGGGAAATAAGACACCTTATGCATTTAAATTAAATGGAAAAAAGGTTGAAATACAAGAAGTAGATAAAGCATTAAAAAGAGGGATAGATAGTGTAACTCAACAAGTTGGACAAGGTGTTTTAGATGAACAAGAGTTAAAAGTATTATTTTTTGATCAAGTAATTGAAATACAATTATTATTACAAGAAGCAAATGAATTAAAAGTAAAAGTTAGTGATGCAGATGTAAATGCTGAATATGAAAAGATAAAAGTACAATTTCAAACTAAAGAAGAATTTGAAACATGGCAACAAAGAACTGGTTATACAAAGATGACTTTAACAGAAGATATAAAAAAACAACTTATAATAGAAAAAGCTAAAGAAGCAATATCTAAAGATACTAAAGTTTCTGATGATGAGTTAAAAAGTTATTATGAAGAAAACAAGTATAATACATATTTTGCAGGAAAAACATTTGATTCTGTTAAAGAAGAATTGAAAAAAACACTTTTACAAGCAAAAGAAGGAAAAGTATATAGAGCTTGGAAAGAGAAGAAAATGGCAGAAGCAAAATTAGATTTTCCTAAAATTAATAAAGCAGAAAATCCTTATAAAGCACTTCAAAGAAAAGTAGTTTATGAAAAAGAAGGATTTAAATTTACTAATGTTGATTTTGTTAATAGAGGATTTAGTTTTACAATGCAAGGAGTTAAAGATAAAGCAACTGTTGATAAAATGATAAAAGAAAATATTGATAAAGAGTTAAAAATAGTTGCAAAAGCAAAAGCAGCAAATGTTAAAGTTGACGAAACATTGGCGCAAGAAGATAAAATGAGCTCTTATGTTGAAGAATATCAAAAATATTTAATTAAAACAACAAAAGTGTCTGAAGAAGATTTACAAAAGTATTTCGCAGAGAATACAGCAAAATATGATACAGCCGAAACATTTGATTTACAAATGATACAATTAGAAATAAAAGCTTCTCCAGCTGATGAAGCAGAGGCAAAAACTCAAGCAGAAAAAATATTAAAGGAAGTTCAAGGTGGAGCTAACTTTGAAGAATTGGCAGCAAAATATAGTGAAGATGGTGGATCAGCTTCACAAGGTGGTGCTTTAGGATGGTTTAAAAAAGGACAAATGGTTGCACCTTTTGAAGAAGCAGCATTTGCAGGAGAAAAAGGAAAAGTTGTACCTAAAGTTGTAAAAACTGATTTTGGATATCATATAATTAAAGTTATTGACAAGAAAGCTGATGGTTCAGAAGTTGATGCAAGTCATATATTGATTCAAACTAAAATAGGAGAAGCTACAAAAATAGCAGCAGCAAAAAAAGCTCAGGATTTAGCAGATAAAATTGTAAAAAATGAGTTAACATTTGAAAAAGCTGCTAAAGAAAATTCAGTATTAGGTGAAAAATCAGAATATAAAGGCTTGAAAAAAGAACAGCTTAGCGGAATAGATACGATTTTAGAAAAAGGAATAGAAACAGCAGAATTAAATAAAGTTAATACAGTATTGACAACAGATAAAGTATTTATTTATAAAAAAACAGGTTATGTTCCTTATAAACAAGCTGTATTTACAGAAGTAAAAGATAGAGTTAATTATGATCTAGTAAGAACTAAAGTTATGGAAGAAATGCAAAAATTATATCAATAAATTATAGATAGAAACTCTCAAAACTTTGAGAGTTTTTTCTATAATTATGAAAATATAAATTTTAAGGATATTGTAAATTAGCTAGTTCTAAAACTAAAAAAAATATGTACATAGTTAAAAATAATACAAATAAGATTTTTATTGGTTATAATGAGACTTAGGCTTTTAAGTCTTTAGTCGAATTATGGA
>JAFGUR010000119.1 GCA_016938425.1 Fusobacteriaceae bacterium | reverse complement strand
GGCTTTTTATGGAGAGATGAGAGAAAATTAATATTTATACTCTTTCTTTAAAATTTAAGTCTATTTTTTAAGAAAGAGTTTTTTTATTTATAAAAATATTAGCTAGTTGTAAAACTAAAAAATTATTTATATATAGTTAAAAATAATACAAATACTATTTTTATTGATTTTATAGGAGTGGTGAGGACGAAGTCCTTGCCGTGGGCTCGGGCTCCGTCCCGACTCCACCTCTTTTTCCCCACCGAAGGTGGGGGGATTACATAAAAACGTAGTTTTTTATGTAAGTAAAATAAAGGTGTTAGAGTTTTGCAACAAACTATATATAAAAATATTTAAAAGAGTGGAAGCTTTTAAGAAAAATCAAGAAAAAGGGGTATAAAATGGGATTAATAAATGAATTGAAAAAGAGGATTTTAGTTTTAGATGGTGCAATGGGAACATCTATACAAAATTATAAATTGCAAGAAAAAGACTATAGAGGTGATTTATTTGTAAATCATTCTCATGACCAAAAAGGAAATAATGATTTACTAAGTATTACAAATCCAGAAATAATAATTGAAATTCATAAAAGTTTTTTAGAAGCAGGAGCAGATATTTTAGAAACAAATACATTTAATGGAACTAAAATTAGTCAATCTGACTATGGAATGGAAGATTATGTATATAGGATAAATTATGAATCTGCAAAATTTGCTAAAAAGCTATGTGAGGAATATACATTAAAAACTCCAGAAAAGCCTAGATTTGTTGCTGGAGCAGTTGGACCAACGAATAAAACAGCTAGTATTTCTCCCAATGTAGAGGATCCAAGCTATAGAAATATCTTTTTTGATGACTTAGTAGAAAATTATACAGAGCAAATAAATGGATTAATAGATGGTGGTGTAGATTGTTTATTAATTGAAACAATTTTTGATACTTTAAATGCTAAAGCAGCTATATTTGCAGCAGATAAAGTAATGGAAGAAAGAAATATTAATTTACCTATTATGATGTCAGGAACTCTTACAGATAGAAGTGGAAGAACTTTAAGTGGGCAAACTTTAGATGCTTTTGTTGCTTCTGTTGATAATGATAGAGTAATATCAGTTGGGCTAAATTGTGCTTTTGGTGCTAAGGATTTACTACCATTTATAAAAAATTTGTCAAAAACTGTAGGGAAATATATTTCAATTTATCCTAATGCAGGGTTGCCAAATGAACTTGGAGAATATAATGAATTGCCAATAGAAACTGCAACTTATTTGAAGGAACTTTTTGAAGAAGGACATATTAATATAGTTGGAGGATGTTGTGGAACTACTGATAAACATATTAAAGCAATTTATGAATTATCAAAAAATTATAAGGCAAGAATTATTCCAGAATTACCAATTATTTCTACATTAAGTGGTTTAGAAGTTTTAAAAATTACAAAAGAAATGAATTTTATTAATGTAGGAGAAAGAACAAATGTTAGTGGTTCTTTAAAATTTGTTAGATTAATAAAAGAAAAAAAATATGAAGAAGCTCTTAGTGTTGCAAGAGAACAAGTTGAAAATGGTGCGCAAATCATTGACATTAATATGGATGATGCTATGCTTGATGCTAAAGAGGAAATGGTAAAATTTTTAAACTTAATTGTTAGTGAACCAGAAATTTCTAAAGTTCCTATAATGATTGATTCGTCAAAATGGGATGTAATTGAAGCTGGATTAAAGTGCTTACAAGGAAAATCAGTTGTAAATTCAATAAGTTTGAAGAATGGTGAAGAAGAATTTATCTATCAAGCCAATCAAATTAAAAAATACGGTGCAGCAGTAGTTGTTATGGCTTTTGATGAAAAAGGTCAAGCAGATACATTTAAAAGAAGAATAGAAATTTGTGAAAGAGCCTATAAGATTTTAGTAGAAAAAATTAGATTTAAACCACAAGATATTATATTTGATCCAAATATTTTAGCAATTGCTACTGGAATAGAGGAACATAATAATTATGCTGTTGATTTTATTGAAACGATAAAATGGATTAAAAAAAATTTACCTCATGCAAAAATTAGTGGTGGTGTAAGCAATTTGAGTTTTTCATTTAGAGGAAATAATAAAGTTAGAGAAGCGATGCATTCAGCTTTCTTGTACCATGCGATAAAAGAAGGTATGGATATGGGAATTGTAAATCCAGGGCTTGTACAAGTATATAGTGATGTAGAACCTGTTTTATTGCAAAAGGTAGAAGATGTTATATTTAATAGATATGAAGGGGCAACAGATGCTTTAATAACGTATGCTGAAGAAGTGAAAGGAGACGGTTCCTCTACAGAAAAAACTAATAAACTTGAATGGAGAGAAAAAAATTATTATGATAGATTAGTATATTCTTTAGTCAAAGGTATTACTGATTTTATAGAAATAGATTTGGAAGAAGCAAGACCGAATTTTGAAAAAGCTTTACATATTATAGAAGGTCCTTTAATGGATGGAATGAATGAAGTTGGAACTTTATTTGGAGAAGGGAAAATGTTTTTGCCACAAGTTGTTAAAAGTGCAAGAGTTATGAAGAAGGCAGTCGCACATTTATTACCATATATTGAAGCTGAAAAAGATAGTGCTGCTTCTTCAAAGGCAGGAAAAGTTTTATTTGCTACAGTAAAAGGCGATGTTCATGACATAGGAAAAAATATTGTTGGTGTTGTTTTACAATGTAATAACTTTGAAGTCATAGATTTAGGGGTTATGGTTCCTAGTGAAGTAATACTTCAAAAAGCAAAAGAAGAGAATGTTGACATAATAGCTTGTAGTGGATTAATTACTCCATCCCTAGATGAAATGTGTAATATAGCAAAAGAATTGCAAAAAAATGAATTTAAAATTCCATTAATGGTTGGAGGAGCAACAACATCAAAACTTCATACAGCAGTAAAAATTGCACCAAATTATGAACATGGAGTTGTTCATTCAACAGATGCAAGTAATGCAGTAACAGTTGCAAAAAAAATATGTTCTAATAAGAAAGATGAATTTTTAATGGAAATTTCTGGAGAATATGATACAATAAGGGCAGAGTATGGTAAAAAAGATAGTAAATATTTGTCTTTGGAAGAAGCAAGGAAAAATAGAGAAATTTTAGACTTCTCTAAAATAAAAAAACCAAATTTTATAGGTATAAAAACATTTGAAAATGTTTCATTAAAAACACTTAGAGAATATTTTGATTGGACTTTTTTCTTTTTGGCTTGGGAATTAAAAGCTATGTATCCTGAAATAATGGATGACCCTAAATATGCTGACGAAGCAAAGAAATTGATGAAAGAAGCTAATGAATATTTAGATGATATTATTAATAAAAATGAAATAAAAGCAAATGGGGTTATTGGAATATTTGAAGCAAATTCTGTTGGCGATTCAGTTGAAATATATGATAAAAAAGGTAATGTTATTGATGTTTTCCATATGCTTAGACAACAACATGAAAGAAGAGCGGGAGAAAAAAATCTTTCTTTAGCCGACTATATTGCTCCAAAAGAAAGTGGTATAAAAGATTATATTGGTTGTTTTGCAGTTACAGGTGGAATTAATGCTGATGAAATAGCTGATGTTTTTAGAAAAAATAATGATGACTATTCTTCATTGATGATAAGAGTTTTAGCAACAAGATTTGCAGAAGCTTTTGCAGAATGGTTACATGAAGAAATTAGAAAAGAGATTTGGGGATATTCACCTAATGAAAATTTAAGTATACAAGAAAAATTGAGAACAAAATATGAAGGAATAAGACCTGCAATTGGTTATCCTTCATTACCAGATCATTCAGAAAAGAAGACATTATTTACATTATTAGATGTTGAGAAAAATACAGGAATATCTTTAACAGAAAATTATTCTATGTATCCTGGGGCGTCTGTAAGTGCTTTGATATTTGGACATCCAGATAGTAAATATTTTAATATTACAAAAATTTCTAAAGATCAGGTAGAAGATTATGCTAAGAGAAAAAATGTGAGTATTGATGAAGTTGAAAGAAATCTTGCTCATAATTTAAATTATAAATAAATATTTGAATTAAGGAAGGTGTGTCTATGGCACTAGTTATACAAAAATATGGTGGAACTTCCGTTGCTAATGCAGAGAGAGTAAAGGCAGTAGCTAAAAGAGTTGTTGAGAGAAAAAGAAATGGGGATAATGTAGTAGTAGTAGTTTCAGCTCCAGCAGGATTAACGGATGAGCTTATTAATAAAGCTAAAGCAATTAGCTCAAAACCTGATAAAAGAGAGCTGGATATGCTCTTATGTACTGGAGAACAAGTATCAGTGGCATTGCTAGCAATGGCTATAAAAGAACTGGGCGAAAAAGCAATTTCTTATAATGCACACCAAGTTAAGATTAGAACGACAAATTCACATACGAATGCTCAAATTACTGAGATAGATACTAAGAAAATTGAAGCAAAGTTGAAAAATAATCATATAGTTATAGTTTGTGGTTTTCAAGGAATAAATGATATCGATGATTTAACAACTCTTGGTAGAGGTGGAAGTGATACAACAGGAGTAGCATTAGGAGTAGCATTAAAGGCTGATACAGTTGAAATTTATACAGATGTTGATGGTGTTTATACTGCGGATCCTAGAATAGTAGCTAATCCTAAAAAATTAGAAAAAATTTCTTTTGATGAAATGTTAGAACTTGCAGGAACTGGAGCAAAAGTATTGCACAGTAGATCAGTAGAATTGGGATATAAATATAATGTACCAATACATTTAAGGTCTTCTTTTGATGAAAGTGAAGGAACTATAGTTTGTAATAAAGAATTAATTGAAGAAGAAAAGTTAATTACAGGAATATCTCATAAATTAGGAGAAGCTTTAATAATTTTTGAAGGAATTTCAAATACACCTAAAATAGCCTCAACAGTATTTAATAAAATTTCTGAAAATGGTATTTTTGTTGAAATTATTACTCAAGGAGCAGGAAAAGGAATTAATACAGACTTAAGTTTTGTAACAAAAAATGAATGTTTTGATGAAGCAATACTTTTAGCTAAAGAACTTGCTCAAGATATAGGGGTTTCAAATGTAAAAGGAATTAAAAATCTTTCAATGATATCTCTTGTAGGGAATATTAACAAAGATAAATTGGGAGTTTTGAACAAAGTTTTATTAATTCTGGAAGAAGAAAATGTAAAACCATTGATACTAACAGCAACAGATTTAAAAATTTCAATAGTAATAGAAGAGATATTTTTAAAAAAAATTATAAATTTATTGCATAAAAATTTAATTTAGTCACCTTATAGGGGTGGCTTTTTTAATTATCTTATAATTTTTCAGTAAAAAATTATATAAGCAAGATTTACTTGTCAAAATAATCATATTTTGATAGAATAACGAAAATCTACAAAAAAAGGAGATGTTATGGAGAAAAGAAAAATTTATATTTTAAGTGGATTAATAATGTTTTTGTGTATGGGAGCTATTTACTCATGGAGTGTCTTCCGAATACCACTTATATTAGAATTAGAAAAAAGTAGTGGTCATCATATAAATGCAACTATGGCACAGATGCCTTATACAATATTTTTAATGTTTTATTCTTTTACAATGCCTTTTTCAGGTAAACTAATTAAAAAATTAAATCCTAAAATAATATGTATTATAGGAAGTTTGTTAGTCGGTTTTGCTTGGCTATTGGCAGGAGAATCAGACACAATTTATAAAATAATTTTATCTTATGGAGTACTAGGAGGAATTGGAGTAGGAATTATTTATGGTGTACCTATAGCTGTAGTATCCGAATGGTTTCCTGATAAAAAAGGTTTTGCTGTTGGAATTACTTTGATGGGATTTGGGCTATCCCCCTTTATATCAGCACCAATTTCAAACTTTTTAATTGAGAACTATGGTGTTTTTAATGCCTTTAAAATTATGGGAATAACTTTTATAATTTTGTTAAGTTTGATATCTTTAATTTTTAAATTTCCAACAGAAAAGCATAGTGTTATCGAAGAAAATAATACAGACTAAAATTCAAGAGAAATGATAAGAACGAAATCTTTTTATGCATTATGGATATGTTTTATTATTGGAACATATATTGGATTAAGTATTGTTGGAATTGCAACGACATATGCGATAGAAGTCGTAGGTCTAAACAAGCAATTTGCAACTTATTTGTTATCATTTTTTGCAATTTTTAATGGTTTAGGTAGACCATTATTTGGATATTTAGTTGATAAATTAGGAACAAAAAAAACAATTTATTTGTCTTATATACTAATCATTACAGCATCATTATTGCAAATATTTAAAGGTCACAATATTTATTTCTTTGTAATAGGATTTGTCTTATTTTTTATGAATTTAGGTGGATGGCTTTCAATAGTTCCAGCTGCAAATATTAATATATTTGGTAGAAAATTTTCAACACAGAATTATGGGATTTTATTTACAGCTTATGGAATAGGAGCCTTTTTCCAAGGAATGATTGGAGGATATATTAAAGAAAAATTTGGTTCTTATATTTATATGTTTTATCCCTTTATAGGCTTATGCGT
>JAFGUR010000013.1 GCA_016938425.1 Fusobacteriaceae bacterium | reverse complement strand
TGCTGAAAAATATAAATACTTTGATTTTATTGTAGTACAAAATATTTTTCAGTGAATAAATGTTAGTTTTTTACAATTTTTATTAAAAATCAAGCATCCAAACCTTGGACTCCGCTTGTTCTGCATAAGATTACTCTAAAATTTCTTCCTAAAATTAAGAATATCTAAAAACCGCGTAAACGTGGCGTTTAATCCTTTTAGTTCTAAAAGACTATAATTTTGTTGCTTTGATTTTATTTGCGCCCAACGTCAGGTTTTTGCGCAACGAAGTGGAGCTTATGCCTGTGGCAGGCGCGAGGTGGCTGCGTAATATCGTCAACTTAAGAAAATTTACAGTATAATTTGCTCAAATTATAGCTGTAATGAAAATTAAAAAACTTAAAGCTCCAAGTCTCCCCTTATCAGGGGGAGGTTTAGAGGGGGTTGTTTAGATTCACTAAGTTGATGACATTAGGTGACTGCGTAAGCCACGACTTTTATAAACAGCTTCTAATTCAGTAGATCCAATTGTAAAATAAGAAAGAGGCAAGAATAAAAATTCTTGCCTCTTTCTTATTTCAAGGATACTTTAACTGAACTTCCAGCTGTTTCTGCAAAAATTTTATCCTCTTTAAATAACCATCCCAAAGCTAACAAAATTTCTTCTCTTTTAAGCTCTGTTGCCTGTTCCAAACTTTTTATAGTTTGCTTAGGACTTGCATTTAACGATTCCCAAATTTTTCCAGCATCATTTCCAATTTTTTCTGATGAATATCTCATACTCATACCCCCCTAAAGTTTTAATTAACTTTATTTTTAAATTTACCTTCTAGTAAATAAACTATTGGACTTGCCACAAATATTGAAGAATAAGTTCCTATACCTATCCCTACTAATAAAGTTGCCATAAAAGTTTTTAATGTATCTCCACCATATACTAAAATTGCTAAAACTGCTAATAATGTTGTTATTGAAGTATTTAAAGACCTTCTCATAACATCATTTACTGATTTATCTATAATATTTTCTAAAGGAACACCTTTATTCTTTTTCATATTTTCTCTAATTCTATCATATACAACTATTGTATCGTTTATAGAATATCCTATTATTGTAAGTATTGCTGCTATAAAAGATGAGCTTACTTCAAAATTTAAAAGTGCTATAGCTCCTATTGCTATTGTAGCATCATGTAATAAAGCTATAATTCCCCCTAAAGCAAATCTTAACTCAAAACGCCAAGAAATATAAACAACTATTAAAAGTGAACCTATTATTATTGCTAATAATGCACTTTGTATTAACTCTTTTCCTACTGTTGCTCCAACTTTCTCAGATTTTAAAACTTCATAAGAATCGTATCCTTTTAGTTTTTCTAAAAATTTTGATTTTTCCTCTTCTTTTATTTCTTTTGTTCTTATTAAGGCTATTCCTTTGTCATCAATTTGTACTACTCTACTTTCAGATGTAAATTGTGGGATTTCTTTCCCTATTTCATTTAGAGTAACATTTAAACCTTTTAAAATTTCTGTTTTATCAACTTTACCATTCTTTTTAAAATCTGCTTCTACCTTAGAAAATTTTATTTCAAATAAATTTCCTCCAGTAAAGTCTAATCCTAAATTAAGCCCTTTTCCTATAATAGCAAAAATAGCTATTACTACTAAAATTGATGAAATTCCAAGCCATATTTTTGACTTACCTATTATTTGAACAGTCATTATTTTACCTCCTTAGCTTCTTTTTTTACTCCATATAACCAAAGATTAGTTACTTTTAAATTAATTGCAGTAAATTTAAGAAGTAATTTAGTAACTGTTATTGCTGTAAACATAGAAGAAAGTGTCCCTACTGCTAGTGTAATGGCAAATCCCTTTATAGCTCCAGTTCCAAATTGAAATAAAACTGCTGTTATAATTAAAGTTGTGATATTCCCATCCCAAATTGCTGAGAATGCTCTACTAAAACCTAAATCTATAGCTTTTGCAATAGAGTTTCCTGCTCTTAATTCCTCTTTTACTCTTTCAAATATAATAACATTAGCATCTACTGCCATTCCTAGTGAAAGTATAATTCCTGCTATCCCTGGGAAAGTTAGTACTGCACCAAAATAATTTAAAACTCCCAAAACTATTGTTCCAAAAATCATTAAAGCTATTGATGCTAAAACTCCTGGTAATCTATACATTACTATCATGAAAATTCCTACTAAAGCAAAGGCTAGTATCGAAGCTTTCATACTTTGTGCTACTGACTCCGCTCCCAATGTTGCTCCAACTGCTCTTATTTCTAATATTTCTGCTTTGATTGGCAATGCACCTGCATTTAAAAGTGTTACTAATTTTTTTGCTTCATCTTGAGTATAACTTCCAGAAATAACACCTTTCCCTCCTGGAATTTCACTGTTAATTGTTGGAGCAGTTTGAACTTCCCCATCTAAAGTTATAGCTAATTTTTTCCCTATATTATTTCTTGTTAACTCTGCAAATTTCTTTGCTCCTTCTGAATTAAGTTCAAAAGCAATTTGTGGAGAACCAAATTGATCTGCTGAAACTTCAGCTTTTAACAATGCTCTTCCATCTAATCCTGTTTTTTCTAAAGTTTTTTCATCTTTTACTAATTGAAATTCTAATAAAGCTGTTTTCCCTATAACTTTAACAGCTTCTTCTGGGTCTTTTACACCAGGTAGTTCAACTATTATTCTATCTGTTCCAGAAATTGATATTCTTGGTTCTGCCACTCCAAGAGCATTTATTCTTCTATCTAAAACCTCTGACAAATTTTTCATATCTTCAGCTTTAATACTTTTTCCTGCGTCAGGTACTCCTTGTAAAACTACATATACTCCACCTTTTAAGTCTAATCCTAAACTTGTTGGCTGTCTAAATGCATAATAAGCTGCACCTAAAATAACCATTAATATAACAAATATTTCTATTAATAATCTTTTTTTCATTAAAGTTCCTCCAGTATTTTTTTATATTAATTTCTAAAATATAACTTTTAGACCAGATAACTACTCTTATACATTTTTTCACCAATAAAATTTCTAAAAGTACAATTTAATGACTTAAAAAAAACGTTATTTATTTTTTTTAAGTTTATTGAATTTTTACATGCAAAAAATAAGGGTAATGTATTTTCTGGTAATTCAAAAAAAATACCTTTATATCCTTCCAAATTATTTATTTTTTTAAATCCAAAATCCTTAGTTTTTTGTTGAAATTCAAAAATAAAACTATAAAAGATTTTTTCATTTTTACTTTCTTTACTCTCATTTTCATAAAAACTAGTCGTTTTTGTCTTATCTACATTAATATTTTCTCTAGTAGATATTTGAAATAAAAATGCTAGTACCAAAAGCAAAAAATAATTAATTTTTTTCTTTATCATGTTAACCCCTGACGGTATTGAATATCTAAAAACCTTTGTAATATTATAGTTGCTGCAACTTTATCAACAACTTTTCTTTGTTCTTTTTGATTTTTCCCACTCATTTCTGTAAGCATATTATGAGCTGCAACTGTTGTATATCTTTCATCTACCTCAATAAAAGTAATTTGAGGAATTTTAGCTTTTAATTTCCCCATAAATTCTCTTGTCTTTTCTGCTTGAACCTTTTCTGTTCCATCTAGACTTTTAGGTATCCCTACAACTATCATATAGCAATTTTCTTCTCTACAAATATCCTTAATTCTATAGATAGCTTTTACTTTTTTTCTATCTATAACCTCAAGGGGGCTGGCTATAACCCCCATGATATCTGATTTTGCTACACCTATTCTAACGTCACCTATATCTAATGCTAAATATTTCATTATAATTTTTCCTCTAAAATTTTCTTAGCTAAGTCTAAAGCTTCTGGTACCAATCTACCTTCTTTCCCTCCTGCTTGAGCAAAATCTGGTCTACCTCCCCCATTTCCACCTGTTACTTTAGCTAATTCTTTTACAAGATCTCCAGCTTTAACTTTATCTGTCAAATCTTTAGTTACTCCTACAGCAAAAACAGCCTTATCATTATTTGTTCCCAATACAACAACACATGATTTTAATTTATCTTTTGCTTTGTCTACTATTTCTCTTAATGAATCTGCCTCTTTATTTTCAAAAGCTTTCAAAATTACTTTAATTCCATTAATTTCTATTGCATTATCAAATAATGAACCTGCTTCAAATGTCGCTAGTTTACTATTTGCTCTTTCTAATTCTTTTTGAACATCTTTAAATTCTTGTAATAATTTTTGAACTTTTTTCCCTAAGCCTTTTACATCTGTTTTTAAAACATCTGCAATTTCATCAAGTTCATTTTCCATTTCAACAACTGTTTTATACGTTCCATACCCTGTTGTAGCTTCTATCCTTCTTGTTCCTGCTGCGATTCCTTGCTCAGCAACTATATTAAATAGGCCAATTTCTCCTGTATTATCAACATGAGTTCCACCACAAAGTTCCATTGAATAATCTCCAACTTCTACCACTCTTACTATATCACCATATTTGTCACCAAATAAAGCTTGAGCTCCTTTAGTTTTTGCTTCTTCAATATCCATATGATTTATTTGAACTTTCAAATTTTCAAAGATTTGTTCATTAACTAATCTTTCAATTTCAATAATTTGCTCAGTTGTTAAAGACTCAAAATGAGAAAAGTCAAATCTTAATCTTTCATCTGTAACTAAAGACCCTGCTTGATGAACATGTTCTCCAACTACACTTCTTAAAGCCTTATGTAGCAAATGAGTTGCCGTATGATTTCTTCTTATGCTATCTCTTCTTTTTGTATCAATTTCTAATGTTACTTTTTCACCTTTTTTAATCTCTCCACTAACAACTTCTACTATATGCATAAAAATTTCTTTTTGCTTTTGAACATCTACTATTTTCCCTTTAAATGTTGAAGATGAAACTAAACCATAGTCAGCAGCTTGTCCTCCTGATTCAGCGTAAAACACTGTTTTGTCAAATATTAATTGAAGTTTATTATCATCTAATTCTTTTACAGAATAAGCAATAGCCTCTGTTTCATTGTCTTCATATCCTAAGAAAATAGTTTTACCATATTTGTCATAAAAAGTTTCTATGAAATCATCTTGACCTTTTTCAAATATAACTTCTCTTGAATTTCTTGCTCTTTCTTTTTGTTCTTCCATTTTTGCTTTATATTCTTCATAAGAAACAGTTATCTCATTTTCATTACAAATTTCTTCTGTTAATTCATAAGGAAAACCAAAGGTATCGTGTAATTTAAACACAAGCTCTGAAGAAAGTTTTGTTTCTCCTCTTGATTTAGCTCCTAAAATTTCATCATTTACTAATTTAATTCCTTGATCTAAAGTTTTAGAGAACTTTTCTTCCTCTATTAAAACAACTTTTTTAATATATTCTTTTTTCTCTTCCAAATCTTCATAAGCCACTTTCATTACATCTATTACTTTATCAATTATTGTATTTAAAAATAATTCTTCATTTCCCAATAATCTTGCATGTCTAATAGCTCTTCTAAGAATTCTTCTTAAAATATATCCTCTTCCTTCATTTGAAGGTAATACTCCATCTCCAACTAGAAATGTTACTGCTCTTGCATGGTCAGTTATAACTTTTAAAGAAAAATCTGTTTTATCATTTTCTCCATATTTTTTATTACATTTTTTAGCAATTTCTTCTAAAATAGGGAATAATAAATCTGTTTCAAAATTATTCTTTTTATTTTGAACAACCGAAGTTATTCTTTCAAGACCTGCACCAGTATCTATATTTTTCTTTGGTAATGGTTGTAAACTTCCATCTTCCATTCTATTCCATTCAGTAAATACAAGATTCCAAATTTCCAAATATCTATCAGACTCACATTCACATCCCAATTTACAATCTGGCCCACATCCTAAATGTTCTCCTTGGTCAACATGAATTTCTGAACATGGTCCACAACTTCCTGTTGGTCCTGCTGCCCACCAGTTATCTGCTTCTCCTAAGAAAACTATTCTGTCTCTTGGTACTCCTACTATTTCATGCCAAATATCAGCTGATTCTTGGTCATCTTTATAAACTGTTATCCATAATTTACTTTTATCTAACTTCAATACTTCTGTTATAAATTCCCATGACCATACTATTGACTCCTTTTTAAAATAATCTCCAAAAGAGAAGTTTCCTAACATTTCAAAAAATGTATGGTGTCTTGCTGTTCTTCCTACATTATCTAAATCATTAGTTCTTATACATTTTTGGTACGTTGTTACTCTACTATGAGGAGCTTCTTTTTGTCCTAAGAAAAATGGCTTAAATGGAACCATCCCAGCTACTGTTAATAAAAGTGTTTCATCATCTGGTATTAATGATGCACTTTCATAATGTTTATGCAATTTATCTTTAAAAAACTCTATAAATTTTGTCCTTACTTGATTACCTGTAAGCATTTATCTCTATACCTCCATAATTTTTATTCTATTTTATATTATCTAAAGTACTTTTGTCAAACTTTACATATTTAAACTTATTTTAACATTAGTCCAATTTAAAACTTTGACCTAAATAAACTTTTTTAGCTAGTTCATCTTTAGCTATTTCTTGAGGTGTCCCATGTATTAATACTTTTCCTTGAGCCATAATATAAGCTTTATCAGTTATACTCAAAGTTTCTCTAACACTATGGTCTGTAATAAGAATTCCTAACCCTCTTTGTTTTAAGTATCTTACTATTTCTTGAATATCTTCAACAGCAATTGGGTCAACTCCTGCAAAAGGTTCATCTAACAGTATAAAATCTGGATTATTTGCTATTGTTCTTGCTATCTCAACCCTTCTTCTTTCTCCTCCAGACAAAGCATACCCCAGAGATTTTGCCACATGAGTAAGTTTAAATTCTTCTAAAAGTTTCTCCATTTGTTCTTTTCTTTCTGGTTTAGATACTTTTCTAAGCTCTAAAACAGCCAAAATATTATCTTCTACCGAAAGATTTCTAAAAACTGATGGTTCTTGAGCTAAATATCCTATTCCAAGTCTTGCTCTTTTATACATTTGATATTTTGTAATGTCCATTTCATTATAATAGACTGTTCCATTATTTGGTGTAACAATTCCAGTTATCATATAAAATGTTGTAGTTTTCCCTGCTCCATTTGGTCCTAAGAGTCCTACTATTTCACCTTTATTAACTTCTAAACTTACACCATCAACAACTTTTCTTTTTCCATAAAATTTTTCAAGTCCCACAGCAGATATGCTTTTCATAATTTCTCCTTAGTTTACTTTAAAAAGGTAGTGAAACAAAACTTAAACTTCCATTAATGTATTTACCTTTATAAGTTTTTGGTACTTTCTCTCCTGCAAGTTCATATATCAATTGAACTTGTACTCCATCTAATTTTGATAAGTCCATGACTTTAAAAGTTCCAGATTTATCTATTAATTTTTCATCTAAAGATTTAAAAGTAACTTTTATCTCATTATTTGTATCTTTTATCAACAATCTATTGTCCTTAATATATAAAAGTTCTTTGTTCATATTTGATTTTATATAATTTTTCAAAGTATCTTTTTTAACTACTACTTGATATGTTTTTACCTTAAACATCTCATTTATTAAAAAAGTTCCTGTTAAAGATATTGTAACATCATCTTCATTATATAATGGATGGGTTACAACTCCGTCTTCTGTTATATAATCATCATTACTACTTTTCCATGTAATTGCAACTTCATTAACATTATTTTTCAAATCAATTTTTTCAATAGAAGGATCTACAACTTTCGGTGGTGTTGCTTCTCCCTGTGCTTTTAGTATTTTATCATTTAGTTCTTTGTCTCTTTTTTGTTTTTCTTTTAAATCTTGAGTTGTATCAAAATCCAAACTCATATATATGTTTCCTTGACTATTTAATTTATTAGTAAGTAAATCATATACACCTTTATCTGCTTGCAATTTTGTCTTTCCTTTTGTACTTTCTATATTTCCTTCTAAATTAACCTTGTTATCTTTATTATTAAATACAGCTTTGTCTGCCTTTGTATTTATTCCAGTTACAGAGTTACTTGTATTTGTTATAACAACGTTATTTTTCATATTAGCTATTTCTGTTGCCATATCCATAACTATAGATTCAGCAGCAATTTTATTACCACTTTCTAAAGAAATTTTTGAGCTTCCTTTAGCAAATATTTTTTGTGCATTATTATCAAGTTCAATATAATCTCCTTGAAGTTTCATATCTTTATAATAGAACTCTGAACTATTGATTATTTCATTTCTAGTTATAATATATTTATTAGCTCCATTCTCTATAAAAAATGCTTTTGCTAAATCTCCTTTAAATTTTATAGGGCTTGAATAATCTACTTTTTCTGAACCGTTTAATTGGTCTGGTGTTAAACTATATACTGTCCCTTCAATATTTCCATCAAATTTAAATTCATTTTTTAAAAGGTTTGCATATAAAGTATCTCCTGTCATTCTATCTTTATTAGATGTAGTCATAGTAGTTTTATTAAGTTGAGCTGTTTTATTTTTTAAGTCTGCATTTCCATTTTTAGCCTCTAAAAATATATTATCTCTTCTTATTGTCAATGGTTCCTTTGATGTTACTAAATCTGTTAATAAATAATATCTAAATTCTTTCCCTTTAACTTCCGCCCCAGTTTGCTTATCTTTTACTGTTATATTGTCTTTTAAATATGCCTCTTCTTTTTTTACATCATAATTTAGATAATCACTTACAACTGTAGCCTTATCACTCCAACCATTAAAGTTATGTCCTGTATATTTTTCAGAAGTTACTTCATAAACTCCACTTGCAGTCTTTCCTTCCATTTTTTTAGAAGTAGTTGACATAAAAGATTCTTCGCTAAAATAAATTTTCTCTTCTGGAATTTTATAAATAGCTTTTTCAGTTGTCACCGAATAATTTTGATGAATTCCTTTAATATTTCCTGTCAATTCAACAAACTCGTCTTCTTTATATTTAGCTTTATTGCTTGTAAGTTGTACTCCTGATTTTAAAACTTTTCCATTAAAACTTTTTAAAAATTCTCCCTCTTTTTTATTGAGGTTGTATACCATTTCCTTACCTGTTGCTGAGAGTTTATCGTTTAAAAAATGCACTTCATCTTTTGTGCTAACAACATAGTTTACTGAATCGAAATCAACTTGATTTCCCCAGATTCTTATTTTTTTATCTTTACTATTTATTGAATAAGGCTTTTCTATCTTAACTAAACCAGACTGTTCATCGTAAATTACTTCTTCTGTATTAATTACATAATTTCCATAATTTCCGACAACTTTTCCTTTTAATTTATAAATTTTATTCATCAAGTCTAATTCTCCAGTATTTCCTTTCAAATTATCTTTTCCTTGATTTATAATTATATTTTTAGCAGTTCCCTTTTGTGTAGTAGTATCTAGTATTAGTGCATTTCCAGAACCATTAGCCCCTTCTTTTCCATTTCCACTACTTGCACTATATTTAAATTCAAATTTATCTGGAACCTCAATTAAATTTTTATTAACATCATATTTTGCATAATTTCCTGTTAATTCTCTTCCTTCTCCAGTATAAATAAACTTTTGTTTTTTCCCAAAAACTTCTACTATTCCAGTTTTACTTGTATAAAAAGCTCTTTCAGCTTCTAAAATATCTGTTTCTCTAGTTACAATAGCTTTTCCTAAAACTTCAAAGGTTTCATTAACATTATCATATATTCCTTGTTCTCCTGTAAAATTCAACTCATTATAAGTTGCATTTATTGGTCCTTTAAAATATATCTTATCTTCTTTTAAATTAAGTGTCGCTTCTGGAAAATTTCCTGTTAACGTCTCTCCCGATACAACTACTCCTCCACCTGCAACTATAATATCTGTATTTTCATCATAAGTTAACTCTTTTGCATCAATTATAAAATCTCTATACAAAAGTCTATAAGCCCCAGTAGCCTTTAAAATTCTATTTTTTGTATCATAGGTA
>JAFGUR010000118.1 GCA_016938425.1 Fusobacteriaceae bacterium | reverse complement strand
ATTTTTTGCTCCTTTTTTAATAAATTTATATTTAAAACAAAAATTATGGATTTTCATTTTACATTTTATTGACTAAAGTTAAGATTACCTGTTATACCTTAAGGGCGCATGGTAAGGAACTAAAATACAAAGCGTTATCCCGTAAATAATACAACAAATTATAATTAATTTCATAGTTATAACTTTCTTTATATTATCTAAAATAGTTATAAAGATTATTTATTTAAATTCACCACTTTCTAATTTTGAAATTACTTTAGAAAATTGTGGTAAGTGACTTTTATGAGCAATTAACATTTCATTAAGAATAGTCTTTGCCAATTGACCTGACGGAATAAGTGGATTTAAAGTAAAAGCTTGTAAAGCTGTTCCGTAATTCCCTGTCACAGCAGCTTCAATTGTAACTTCTTCCATGGCTTTCATAACTTGTAACAATCCTCTTTCTGCAGGTTTAAAAGAACCAAAATTTAAGGGTTTAGGTCCAGAAGATGTTATAATTGATGTAATTTCAGAAACACAATCATAAGGTAAGTCATTAATAGCACCGTTATTTCTTGTACTTACAGTCATAACGGTTCTTTTATCATTATAAATGGAAGATATAAGCTCACAAGCAGCATCTGAATAATAAGTCCCACCTCTTTTACTTAATTGCTCTGGTTTTTCTTCTAAATTCGGATTTTTGTAAATTTCAAACAACTCAGCTTCAGTTCTTTTTACACTTTCGGCTCTGGTTTCATTTTTTGAAAATTCTTCCAATTCACTTTTTAACATATCATCTGTCAAATAATAATATCTATGATAAGCACAAGGTAACATCCCTAAATCTTCTACTTGTTCTTTTGAAAATGGGATATCCAAAATATTTTCTACAGTTTTTCCTTTTTTCAAAAATAATTTTTCCATTACTTCCATAGTAATGTCATTACCTTCTTTATCATAAACTTTATGCCAGTGATGATGATTTAGTCCTGCATAATGAAAGAATAATTCATTTGGATCTTTCCCTATTAATTCAGCTTCTTTCATTGTATGAATAATAGGAACATTACATAAACCAACAACTTTTTCAAAATTTCCGTATTTTAAAACCGCTTCAGTTACCATTCCTGCAGGATTCGTAAAATTAACTAACCAAGCATTTGGACAAAGTTCTTTCATATCTTTAACTATATCTAAAATAACAGGAACAGTTCTAAAAGCTTTGAATATTCCACCAGCACCATTTGTTTCTTGACCAATAACACCGTGACTTAGAGGAATTCTTTCATCTTTAATTCTTGCATCCAAAAGTCCTACTCTAAATTGAGTAGATACAAAATCTGCGTCTTTTAATGCTAATCTTCTGTCTAAAGTTAAGTGGATTTCCCAATCAAGTCCAGCTTTTTTTACCATTCTTTTGGCCAAATTTCCAACAATTTCAAGTTTTTCTTTTCCTTCCTCTATATCTACAAGCCAAATTTCTTTTATAGGAAGTTCATCTTTTCTTTTGATATAGCCCTCGATTAACTCAGGAGTGTAGCTAGAACCTCCCCCAATAGTAACAATTTTTATTTTTTCTTTTTTTGTTCTTTTCATAAAAATATCCTCCTTTTTAAACTTGTGTACACAAGTTATCAACTTAAATTTAGTATACTCACAAAATTTATTTTTGTCAACGAATTATTTTTATTTTCTTATTAATCTGATATAATCAATTAAGGTTGCAGAAATTTAAAATCTTTAAAATAAAATAATTTTAAAACTAAGGAGTTTTCTTTATGATAGATAAAAAGTCAAACAATTCAATTTATTTCCAAATTGCAGAAAAAATTAGAATACAAATAGAAGAAGGTCTTATGGAAGAAGGGGATCTAATTGATTCTGAAAATAAATTATCGGAAATATATAAGGTAAGTAGATTAACTGCTCGAAGAGCTTTAGATTTTTTGGTAAATAAGGGATATTTGTATAGAATTAAAGGAAAAGGAACTTTTGTTAACAAAATGGAAAAAATTCAATATACACCTCAAAATTTGATAGGATTTACAGAAGAAATTTTATCAATTAATAAAATTCCAAAAAATAAAGTTATTACTTTTGAAGTTATAAAAGCAGAAAAATTAGGGAAAAAATTAAATATTAACGAAGAGGAACTTGTATATCATGTTGTGAGGCTTAGGTATGCAAATGAGGAACCTCTAATGCTAGAAAAATCTTATCTTCCTGTTAAGTTATTTCCAGAATTAAACATTTCTGTATTATGTGGGTCTAAATATGCTTATGTAGAAAAGTATACAGGTGTAAAAATAATTGAGAGTTTGCAAGAAATAGAGGCTTATTTACCTAATGAAGAAGAAAAAAATTATTTAAAAACAGAGGATCCGCTCTTAAAAGTTTCGAATCAAGCTTTTTTAGAAAATGGCGCAGTATTTGAATATTCTATCTCTTATTTTAGCACAAATAAAAATAAATTTATTCAAAAGGCAATTAGATATATTTAATTTTAATATTTTTCTAATACTTTAGAATAAAAACCATAAAGAGTTTAAGATAGGAAAATAAGGTCTTAAAAATTTTAAAGGCTTTTTACAGGAAATATTTTCTAAGACTTTATTATTATATTGTAGGGAAAGAAGAAAAGAAATATGGATTTGAAATTTAAGACCCTATAAAATTATTGGAATGAGTTTCTATAGGGAAGAATGGAGGAATTAATAAAAGAATAGTTTTTTAGTTATTAAATTATCAGAAAATTATAATAGGGTCCTTACCTTAATAAATGAAATATATTTAAATAAAATGAAGATGAGGAAAATGCTGAAAATAGCTTTTGTAGTAAAATGTGATGATATAGAATTGAAAATGAAGATAGTCTCCTTATTCAAGTAATCTCATCATTTCTTTTGAAGTCACCTTACACATCACTAACATTATGCACAAATAATTGATACGTGTCAATTTTTTAGAGAATGAATTAAAACAAGAAAAAGTATACTTATATTTAAATAAACTTGACAAAGGACAAATAATATCAGAAACAGGAGCCTTTTGACTATAAAATCGTTAAAAATCGAGTGTCAAATTTATTAAGATATTTTTGATTTTTTAAGAAAAAACATAAAAAAATGGATATATCCATTGATTAAAAAGCCTATTAAGAAAGTTTTAAAAAAAATTGAGAGTTCTAGAGCTAGGCCATATAAATTCCTTCCAAAAATATATTTTAAATTAACTCTAATGAAGCTTACAACAAAAATTATTATTTTTTAAATAATATTTATCATGATGATAATTCATTTATTTCATAAATTTTTTAATGAGCTCTACAGATATTTTTTTATTGGGATATGTTAAGCCTAAATCAAAAAATGAAGATTGCCTAAGTATTGACTTTTTATGAGAAAAATCTAAAAATCCTGACTCTCCGTGATAACTTCCTATTCCACTTGTTCCTACTCCGCCGAATGGTAAATTACTAGAAGCCACATGAAGTATTGTAGTGTTAACGCCTCCTCCTCCAAAACTAATTTTTTTCATAATTTCTTTTTCTTTTAAAGTATCTTTTGTAAAAAGATACAATGCTAAAGGTTTTGAAAATTTTCTTATTATCTCATAAATTTCATTTATATCCTCAAAAGATATAACTGGTAGAATAGGTCCAAATATTTCCTCTTCCATAATCTTATCTTTTAAATCAACATTACTCATTATTGTTGGTTCAATATATTTTTCTTCAAAATCAACTTTCCCTCCAATAAAAACTTTTTCATAGTCTATAAGATTATATAATCTCTTAGTATTTTTTTCATTTATAATTCGTCCATAATTTTCATTTTTTTTAGGAACTTTTCCATAAAATTCAATTATTTTATTTTTAGATAAATTTAAGAATTCTTTTTCCTTACTTTTATGAATTAAGACATAATCTGGTGCTACACAAGTCTGACCTGCATTATTAAATTTTCCCCAAATGATTTTATTTACAGCTAGTTCAATATTTGCATCTTCTAAAACAATTGCTGGACTTTTTCCTCCAAGTTCCAAAGTTACTGGAGTCAAATTCCTACTTGCTGCTTCCATTACAATTTTTCCAACAGAAACACTTCCAGTAAAAAATATCTTATCAAAAGGTAACTTTAATAAAGCTGTTGTTTCTTCAATTCCACCTTTTATAAGTTTTACGTACTTTTCATCGAAGGTTTCTTTAATTAATTTTTCTAAAATATTTTCTGTATGTGTTGAAATTTCTGACGGTTTTAAAATAGCAGTATTTCCAGCAGAAATTGATGCAATAAGCGGAGCTATAAGAAGTTGAAAAGGATAGTTCCATGGGGATATTATAAGAGTATTTCCATAAGGTTCTACATAAATTTCACCTTTACTCGGTTGTAAATAAAGTTCCATCCTTACTTTTTTCTTTTTCATCCATTTTTTTAAATGTTTCAATGTATGATTTATTTCAGCATATAAAATCCCTATTTCATTTGTATATGCTTCAAATTCTGATTTTCCTAAATCTTTATTTAAAGCATTTATTATCTCTTTTTCATATTTTTTGATTGCATTTCTCAAATTAATTAATGAATTTTTCCTAAAATTGTAATCTAAAGTATTTCCTTCATAAAAAAATTCTTTTTGTATTTTTAAATCTTCTTCAAAATTTTTCATAATAAATTTAATCCTTTCATTATTTTATTTATCT
>JAFGUR010000117.1 GCA_016938425.1 Fusobacteriaceae bacterium | reverse complement strand
TCTAATATATCATTTTTATAATAAGCTTTTTCTCCTAACAAATTAAAATTATCCGTATCTGCTACTACTTTACCTTCTAATAAAAGTTCGTTAAAGTTAACGTCACTTTCAAAATAGTTTCCACCTATTTTTAATTTTTTCTTTGTATTATAAGCTTCTACTGGTTTGCTACTATTAAATCTATCAAGTTCTTTATAATAAACAATTTCTTGTCCTTTAATAGTCCAACCATTTTCTTTGTTTTCTCCAAAAACATTTCCTGATAACGTTACATTGTCTTCTTTATCTTTAACAGCTTTATCACCTTTTATATACGACTTAGCCTTTAGATACTCAACAATAACATTTTTAAATGTTATACTTTCATCACCTGTATTATCAATTTGTTCCTTTGCTCTTAACGTATATATTCCATTAGTATATTTTACATCAAGAGACTTAATTTCAGTATTTTCTTTGTATTCAAAGTCATTATCCCTAAAATACATAGTATAAATAAAGAAAGCAACAGATAATATTATTAGTCCTATCAAACTTTTTTTAAACATATTTCCTCCAATAAACTCTCCTCAATACTATAAACTCTTTTTAATTTTATCCAAAAATAAAAGAGCCTCTATAGGTGTAAGACTATTTGTATCAAGCATTCTAATATCATCTAAAGCTTTCTTTTCTTCTGGGTTCACAATCTCTTTCTCTTCTTCTACCTCTTCTTTTACCCCATCAAAAAGATTAAGTTGCAACCCCTTTATAGCCTTTTCTTTATTTCTCTCTTTTTCTTGTAATTTATTAAGTATCTTTTCAGAGTTTACAAGTATTTCTCTTGGCAATCCTGCAAGTTTAGCAACTTCAATCCCATAAGATTTATCTGCTCCACCTCTAACTATTTCTCTCAAGAAAATTACTTCTTTATCTGTTTCTTTTACTTCGATCCTGTAATTTACAACATACTCAAGTTTTTCTTCCAAATCTGTAAGTTCATGATAATGTGTTGCAAAAATAGTTTTAGCTTTAATATTTTTGTTTATATACTCTGTTATTGATGTAGCTATTGATATCCCATCAAAAGTAGATGTTCCTCTCCCAACTTCATCCAAAATTATAAATGACTTTTCAGTAGCATTATTAATAATATTGGCCACTTCACTCATTTCAACCATAAATGTTGATTGTCCACTTATAAGATCATCGCTGGCTCCTACCCTTGTAAATATCTTATCTACAACTTCAATATTTGCCTCTGTTGCAGGTACAAAAGAACCAATTTGAGCCATTAAAATTATAAGGGCAATTCCCTTCATATATGTTGATTTCCCAGCCATATTTGGACCTGTCAAAATAATTATTCTTTCTTTATCATCTAAAACAATATCATTTTTTACAAAATTTTCCTCTCCAATAAGTTTTTCAACAATTGGATGTCTTCCTTCTTTTATGTGAATATAATTATTCTCATTAAAAGTCGGTTTAACATAAGAATTTTTTATCGCTACTGTTGCAAAAGAAATTATAACATCTAAGTAAGCCAAATTTGACGCTAAATTTTGCAATTCTTTTTTGTATTCTCTTATTTCATCAGAAAGAGCTTTAAATATTTCATATTCTAAGCCTTCTATCTTATCCTTTGCATTCAAAATCTTTGATTCATATATCTTTAACTCTTCTGTAATGTATCTTTCAGCATTAGAAAGAGTTTGTTTTCTTATATAATCAGCAGGAACTAAGTGTAAATTGTTATTAGTAATCTCAATAAAATAACCAAAAACTTTATTATATTTAACTTTCAAAGTTTTAATTCCTGTTTTTTCTTTTTCTTTGGTTTCTATATCTATAATAAAATCTTTTCCTGTATTAGAAATATTGTGTAAATCATCTAATTCTTCATTTACGCCACTTTTAATCATTCCACCCTCTCTTATAGAAAAAGGGGCTTCTTCAATTATTGTATCATCTATTTTTTTATATAATTTGTCCATTAAAGATAAGTCTATTTTTACAATATTCTCTCCTAAAATCTCGCCTATTTTTTTAGCTGATTTTAAGGATTTTTTTAAAGATATTAAATCTCTTCCATTTTCAGTTCCTAAAATTATTTTTCCTATTAGTCTTTCAATATCATAAACATCTTTTAATTTATCTTTAATTTCTTCTCTTATAATAATTTCGCCTAAAAAATATTCTACATGTTTTTGCCTTAATAAAATTTCTTCTTTATTTAAAAGTGGATTTTTTATAAATTCTTTCAATTTTCTTGAACCCATTGAAGTCTTGCATTCATCCAAAACCCATAATAAAGTTCCATGACTACTTTTTTCTTTGGGATTTTCAATTAATTCTAAATTCTTTTGTGTTGAAAGATTTAACTCAACATATAAATCTTTATTGATATATGAAATTTTATTAACAGGAATTTCATTGTATTTTTGAAGATCTAAAACATACTCCAAAACCATTGCAGAAGTCTCAATACAATAATCTTTTCCCATTAATCCAAAACTTTCTAAACTTACAACTCCAAAATATTCCTTCAAAAATTCATTAGATTTCTTTACTTTTTTTAATATGTTTAAAGAAATTCCTGTTTGTTTTAAATAATTATCAAGTTCCTTTTTACAAAGTTCATAAGAACTCTCATCTGTAACTATTTCAGTTGGTGCTACCTTATTTATCTCATTTAGAAGGATCCCTATATTATTTTCTTTAATAATTTCTGTTGTTTTAAATTCCCCTGTTGTAATGTCAAGATATGATACTCCTAAAGCATATTTATTCACAACAAAACCTAAAAGATAGTTGTTACTTTTTGAATCTAAATAATCTAGGTCAAGAACAGTTCCCGGTGTAATAACTCTAACTACTTCCCTTTTTACTATTCCTTTTGCAAGCTTAGGATCTTCTACCTGCTCACAAATTGCAACTTTATAACCTTTTTGTACAAGTTTTGAAATATAAGAAGCTGAAGAATGATAAGGTATCCCTGCTAATGGAACATCTTGATCTTTCTCTTTATTTCTTGATGTTAAAGTTATCCCTAGTTCTTTTGAAGCAATAACTGCATCATCAAAAAACATTTCATAAAAATCACCTAGTCTAAAAAATAAGATAGAATCTTTATTTTGCTCTTTTATTTCTCTGTATTGTTGCATTAGTGGTGTTTCTTTAGCCATTTTTTCCCCCAACTACGTTTATTTTAATGTACTCATTATTTCGTAGAGTCTATCATAATTATCTGTTTTATTAATCTCATCTTTAATTCTTGAAGCATGTTTCATTCCTTTTATGTACCAGCATAGATGTTTTCTTATTTCATAACAAAACTCTCTATCTTCCCTATCTTCTTTAAGATAATTAATATGTTTCAATGCTAAATCTACTCTATCTCCTTGAGATATTTCTCTAACTTCTCTTCCTTCAAAAGCATCTCTTATTTGACCTATTAACCAAGGGTTTCCAAAAATTCCCCTTGCAAGCATTACACCATCTACCCCACTTAATGTAATTTTATCAATTGCATCTTGAGCTGTAAAAATATCTCCATTTCCAATTACTGGAATTGAAACAGCTTCTTTCATATCTCTTATTACTGTCCAATCAGCAAATCCTGTATACATTTGCTCTCTTGTTCTCCCATGAATTGTTATATGAGAAAGTTTTAATTCTTCTGCAAGTTTTGCAAAAAATATAGGGTTTCTGTTTCCACCATAACCTATTCTAATTTTTAAACTTAAATTTGTTTCTTCTTTTAAGTTTTCTTTTAATGTATACATCAATTTTTTTGCATGCTCTGGGTCACTTAAAAGTGCAGCACCATACCCATTTTTAGTAATCTTTGGCATTGGGCAACCCATATTAACATCAATATGTTTTACTCCTAAACTTTCAACATATTTTGCTGTTTTCAACATAATATCTATATCTTTCCCAAAGATTTGAACGCCATCTATATCATGCAACTTTAACATAATATCACAAGTCTTTTTATTTGCTTGTGTCACTGCATTAGAACTAACCATCTCTGTAAACATCAAATGGGGTCCAAACTCTTTTAAGATTCTTCTAAAACTATAATCTGTTACTCCTGCTATGGGAGCTATATATATTTTTTTTCCACTAAAATTTTCTTTCAATTTTTTCTCCTAAAATTATAACTACAACTAATAAAACCTATATTTTCAATAGTAGAAAAAAGTTTTATACCCGTTGTTTTCATTAAATAAGCAAAAGAAATTATACCATATTTTTTTTTTTTTTTCAATGAAGCATTTCATTCTTGACAATCTCTATATAATATCATACAATTTTTATAGAAATACAAAAGGAGGGTTTTATGTTTAAAAAAATTACATTATTTTTAACTTTATCTTTTTTATCCTTTGCAAGTGGAGAAGAAGCTTTAAAAAATGCTCTTGATAGATTACATGGGGGAAATGATTTAATTCAATATGATATAAGGACTGCTAAAGCTTTATATCAGCCAAATGAACAAATAGTTACAATTCCTTATAAGGAAATAGAAAGAAGTGGCTATACAAAAGAAATTGGTATTGGTGAAGAATATTCTTGTTATATAACCCTTTTTAAAGGTTATGAGTATGTTATTGTTGGTGCTGGAGATAATAATGTATCTGATGTTGACATTTTTATTTATGACCAAGAAGGAAATACTGTTTCTTTTGATAGAAACCCTGACCCAACTGCTTATGCGTTACTTCCAAAAGATTTTAACGTTAATAAAAGCGCTAAGATTGACAAAACAATGGCTGGAACAGAAATTAGTATTAGACCTACTGAAACTCAAAAATTTTTAGTAACTGTTAAATTAAGGTCAAGTAAAACTCCAAAAAGTTCAGTAGCATTTTTGGTTGCTACAAAATGGTTAAAATAGATTTTAAAATACTTTATGGAGTTAAAAATACGAGGGTAGGAACTAATGGCAAAATATACTAAGAAAAGTTACTTAATATTATTTGTAATAATTGTTTTAGTTGTAGGACAATCCGTGTATTCAGACTTATAATAGTAAAAATTTAAAAAAGAATGTTGAAAGATATATATTTGATGATGATGGAAATTTGAAATACATAGTTAAAGGAACACCTTTTAATATGTTGTCTTATATTAAATCTGATGCAAGAAATTATCCTTATTCTATGGAAGATGGATATTTACACGAAAGTTTTTATAGTGCAAATATTGAGAAAGATAATTTTTACAAATATTTCTATAATTCTAAAAATTTAAAAAAAATAGACATAAAAGCAAATAACATTGAGTTTTTTGAAATAAATGAAGAAGAAGATACAAATATTTCATTCGGAATTATAGATATTTCAAAGTTCAAATTAATAAAAAAAGAACAATTAAAAGAAAAAAATATAACACAGGAGGAATTATTAAATGAATATAATCATTAATAATTCTCACATAAATAAATTTAGGGGTTAAGCGTCCTACGCTTAGGTTT
>JAFGUR010000116.1 GCA_016938425.1 Fusobacteriaceae bacterium | reverse complement strand
TAAGTGTGGGAGTGATAGGTATGAATAAAGTTCTTTATACGCCAGGGCCAACAAATGTACCTGAGGATATAAGAAAAGAATTAGCAAAGGATATGATTCATCATAGAACTGCTGATTTTGAAGAAATATTTGTGGGATTAGGGGAAAAATTAAAAAAGATATTTAAAACAGAAGAAGAAGTGCTATCTTTAGGATGTTCTGGAACAGGAGTTATGGAAACTTCAGTAGTAAACTTATTTTCTAAAGGGGAAAAAGTTTTAGCTATAAATGCAGGATATTTTGGAGAAAGATATGGAGATATTGCAAGGGTATTTGGGTTAGAGGTTATTGAGCTAAAATATGCATGGGGAAAAAGCTATGATATAGAAGAAATAAAAGAAGTAATTAAAAATAATCCTGACTTAAAAGGAATATTGGTACAATATAGTGAAACATCAACAGGGGTATTACATAATGTAAAAGCTTTAGGGGAATTAACAAAAAATACAGATATACTTTTAGTAGTTGATAATATATCTGCATTAGTAGTAAATCCTTTTGAATTTGATGAATGGGGAATAGATTGTACAATTGCAGGAAGTCAAAAAGGATTCTTTATGCCTCCAGGATTATCGTTTATAGCTTTGTCAAAAAAAGCAAAAAAAGCTATGGAAGTTTCAGATTTACCAAAGTTTTATTTTGACTTAAAGAAATATTATAAAGCTTTAGAAGGAAGACAAAGCCCATGGACTCCACCAATTGGATTAATTATGGCTGCTGATTATTCGTGTAAAAAAATATTAACTAGAGGTTTAGAAAATATTCAAGCACATCATAAAGATTTGAGAGAGTATGTAGAAAAAGAATTGACTGCTTTAGGATTTGGTTTGTTTGTTGAAAAAGATGAAAATAGAGGAAATACTTTAGTTTCATTATTAGGAAATGATGAAATTGATACAAAAGTGGTTATAAAAAGATTAAATTCTGAATATGATTACTCTGTTGCAGGTGGACAAGGTGAGTTTACTGGAAAACTTATGAGAGTAGGTTGTATAGGAGAACTAACTAAAGAAGATATAATTAAGTTAGTAGATGCAATAAAAGAAATAGTAAGAACAATGTAATTATTATAAGGAGATAGAATAATCTGTCTCCTTTTGATTTTACTTATAGGAAATTATAAATTTTATTTTAATAAGTAGGGTCTACTGAATTAGAAGCAGTTTTTAAAGCCTTGGGTTTCTGCCCAACTATCGCTTACGCTCCGCATAAGATATTCTAAGAGCTAAAGCTTTAAGAATATCTAAACCCGACCTCCCACAGGGATAAATTCGGTTACACCTCATAAAAGCAAGGGTTGCTGGACACCTTGTAAAATAAAGATAAAATATAAGGGATTTCCTAAAGGATAAGCTCCCTACAGTCGCAAAAAACGTCCCACGTTTACGAGGTTTTTAGATACTCTTAATTTCAGGAGGAAATTTTAGAGTAATTTTATGCAGAGCAAGCGGAGTCCAAGGCTTGGATGTTTGATTTTTAAGATTTTTTTATTAAAAATGAAGTTGAAAGATTTTAAAATCAATTGTTTTTTATTTTTCAGTAAGCCCTAAGTATGTATCAAAATGTGACAGAGCCATCTTTTTACTAGGGGGAAAAAAATGAAAAAAATATTGTTATTATTTTTATTATTAAATTGCTTTACATATTCAGATGTAAAAGATGATTTCTTTTTAGCAGTAGAAAGAAATGATGTAAGTGAGGCAAAGGAAATTATAAAAAAAGGTGTTAATATTGAATGGAAAGAACCTTTCTTGGAAAAAACACCTTTGATGGTAGCAGCAACAGAAGATAATTATGAAATGGCTGAGTTTCTTATAAGTAGAGGAGCAAATATTGAGGCTAAAAATAAGGATGGGTTTACACCACTCATGTGGGCTACTTGGAATAATTCTTATAAGACATTAGAGCTTTTACTAAATAAAGGAGCAAAGTTAAATGTAAAAAGTAAAAGTGGAGATACTTTGATGATATTAGCAGCAGTTCAAGGAAGTACAGAGGTAATGGGAATTTTACTCAGAGCAGGAATGAATTTAGAAGAAAAAGATAGAATGGGGAAAAATTTACTTAGTTTAGCTGTAGAAAATAATAAATTGGATACAGTTAAATTTTTAATTGATAATGGAGCTAAAATTAAAGGTATAGATAATAAAAATGAGAACCCAATATTTATTGCTACAAAAAATCAAAATTTAGAAATGATTGATACTTTGATTAAATTAGGAATTTCAATTGATGAATTAAATGAAAATAAAGAGTCTCCAATATTTATTGCTATAAAACTTGAAGACTTAGAAATGATAAATTATTTAATTAAAAATGGGGCAAATTTAAATCTTTTAGATAAAGAAAATAATAGTTTACTACATTTAGCTTCTTCTAAAGGGAATGATGATTTAGTATTATTACTTTTAAAGAAAAATCTTAATATAAATGAGAAAAATGTCGATGGAAATACAGCTTTAATATTGAGTGCAATAAATAATAAAGAAGAAACTGTAAAAATATTATTAAGAAATGGCGCAAAGATTCAAATAAAAAATAGTAAGGGAAAAAGAGCATTAGAAGAGGCATACGAAAATAATTCACACGATGTTATAGTTTTATTAAAAAATTGGGAAGAAAATCTTAGAAATGAAATGATTAGGGCTATTAGGAAAAATGATGCTGTAACATTTAATAAATTGGTAGAAGGTGATTTAGAGTTAAATGATAAAAATGAAAATGGAGAACCTTTAATTGTTGACATTATTAAGGGTGGAAATGTTGATTTTCTTAATAAATTTATAGAAAAGAAGGTAAGTTTATCTAATAAAAATTTACTTTTTTATGCAGATGATATAAAAATACTAGAAGTGTTAATTTCAAATAATGTTAATATTGAAGAAAAAAATACTAATGGTGAAACAGTAATATTTGATGCAGTAAAGAAAAATCAAATTGATAAAGTAAGGTACTTAATTGAAAAGGGTATAAATTTAAATACTTTGAGTGATAATAAAAATTTATTAGATATTGCAGTAGAAAATTCAAATTCAGAAATAATAAAGTATTTACTAGAAAAAGGATTAGTTCCTAAAGAGAAAACAAAAGATTTGATAATTTGGTCTGTTAAAAAAGATGAATTAGATGTTTTCAAAAAATTTGGTATTTTGAAGGAAAGCATAAATTATAAGACTAGTGAAAATAAAAATCTATTAATGATTGCTATAGAAAATAATTCAAAATATATAGGAAACTACCTGATTGAAAATAAAATTAATGTTAAAGAAAAAGATAATTATGGATTAAACAGTTTAATGTATACGGCTAAAAATAATTCCGTGGAGATAGCAAGATTTATTTTAAAAGAAAGTGAAGAAGGACTTGAAGAAGCTGGGAAGATAGCATTGAAGAATGATTCGATAGATGTATTTAAATTATTAAATAAAAAAGAATTAAAAATTAATAGTTCAGATGATGATGGAACAAATTATTTAATGGTGGCTTCAAAAAATAATTCATTAGAGATAGCAAAATATTTGTTATCTGAAGGAATTAATAAAAATGATAAAGATAAAAGAGGTTATAATGCTTTAGTTTATGCCGTAAATAATGATTCTTATGAAGTGGCTAAATTATTATTAGAAAAAGGGATAAAAGTTAAAAGTGAAGATAGAATTATGGATATGACAAAAAGTCAGAAGATGAGAGATTTATTAAGAGATTACGGGATAAAATGGTAAAATTTTTAATTTTAGATAAAATATGCTATAATTATTGAAGGTATTTTAGACTTGAAGAAGTAATTATTAAGGAGATAAATTAATGGAAATTATAGCTAGGGTTAAAGAGGTATTTCAAAAAGAAATAGATGAAGTAATTAAAGTTAGAGATAGAGTAGGAATAGAAGTTGAAAAATGTATAAGAATGATACTTGAAACAAAAGGTAAAGTTGTAATTACAGGAGTAGGGAAATCTGGACATATTGGAAAAAAATTAGCAGCAACTTTTTCATCAACAGGAACTTTAACTATATTTATGCATTCAACAGAAGGATTACATGGAGATTTAGGAATGGTTCATGAAGATGATCTTATAATAGCTATATCTCATAGTGGAAATACAGAAGAGGTTATGTCTATAATGCCTTCAATAAAAAAAATTGGGTGTAAAGTTGTGGCTATGACAGGAAATAAAGAGTCAAAGTTAGCTAAAGAAGCTGATTGTGTATTAGATATAGGAGTAGAAGAGGAAGCGTGTTCTTTAAATTTAGCTCCTACAAGTTCATCAACAGCAACTCTTATGATGGGTGATGCCATAGCAATTACTTTAATGGAAATTAAAAAATTTATGCCAGAGGATTTTGCTCTTTATCATCCAGGAGGAAGTTTAGGAAGAAGGCTTCTATTAAAGGTAACAGATATAATGCATAAGGTAGAAGAGATAGCTCTTTGTGAAGAAAAAGAAGGAATAGATAGTATTCTATTGAAAATGACAAATAAAAATTTAGGTGCTGCTTGTATTATTAAAGATGACAAAATAGTAGGAATTATTACAGAGGGAGATATAAGAAGAGCTCTTAAAAACAAGGAAAAGTTTTTCGAGTTTGAAGCTAAGGATATAATGACTTCTACATTTAAAAGTGTAAAAGATGATGCGATGGCAATAGAAGCTATGCAAATAATGGAAAAAGGGAAAAGCAAAATATATCAATTACCAGTAATAGATAATGAAGGTAAATTGGTGGGATTAGTTAGACTTCATGACTTGGTTTCATAGATGGATAAGAATTTATACTTTTCTTATCTAAATTAATCAGTTGACATTTTTAGACTTTGTCTGATATAATTTGACTATAAAAATATAGGAGGTATAAAATATGGTTACAAGAGATTCAAATATTCTTGAAGCTGTTCAACAATATCCTGTAATAGCACAAGTATTTCAAAGATATGGATTAGGATGTATCGGATGTATGGTAGCATCAGGAGAAACATTAGGTGAAGGAATTTCTGCTCATGGATTAAATGCAGATATAGTAATTTCTGAAATTAATGAAATAATCAAAAAAGATGCTTAATATAAAACAAAAGACTTTCGTGAGAAGGTCTTTTGTTTTATATTGAATAGGATTCAAAATTATAATGAAAAAATAATTAATCGTCATGAATAAAAAATAATTATAAAAAAGTAAAATAAATTTGACGTAAAAATATAAAATGAGTATAATTTAGTATCTGTAAAAGTCTGGGGGGATTT
>JAFGUR010000012.1 GCA_016938425.1 Fusobacteriaceae bacterium | reverse complement strand
TTTAATTTTAATAACGTCCCCTAAGAGACAGTGTTTTTGAAATATTCCTGTTATTATAAAATAGTTTGAGATGCAAATAAAATAAACTTGGTATTTTGTATTGGTTAATTAAATTAATTTTTTAGGGGACTATTTTTCTTTTGATTAAAAACCCATAACTTTCTTTACTGTAGGTGAAATGACGAAAAAAAATAAGTTTTTATACAAAAAAATTAATCTGTTAACATTTTTTAACAATATTAAGGAAAGATAAGGAGACAGAATGAAAAAATTACAACAAAAAAAATATTTCAAAGATAAAAAAGAGAGGAATAAGAAAAAAATAAGTAAAAAAATTCTGACCTTAGCCATGACGACATTATTTAGTAATCTGGCATTAGCAGATGATTTTAGTTTCTTTGAGGAAAACAAAAATTATGAATCATTAGGAGAAACAATTGTAACAGTGAATAAAATTGAAGAAAATTTGAAGAATATACCTCAAAGTATTACGGTGATTGATAGTGAAGTGATAAAAGAGAAAGGAATAAAGGATGTTCCTGATATTATTAAAGAGATACCTAATATGAATTCTAGTAAAATTCGTGGAACTTTGGCATCTTTTAGGGGATTAAATTCATCTATGTTTACAAGCAATAATCCTATCGTTATATATATAGACGGGGTTCCTTATTACGACCGATATGATTTTGAACCATCACTTAATAATGTGAAGCAGGTAGAAGTTCTTAGAGGACCTCAAGGAACATTGTATGGTAAAGATGCAATTGGAGCAGTAATTAATATAATTACTAAAGAACCAGAAAATGAGTGGAATGGGAGTATCAATGTTGAATATGGAAATAACAATTATTTGGAAACTGCACTAAATGCAAGTGGCGCATTGATAAAAGATAAATTATTTTTAGGAATTAATGGTAGTTTTACATTAGATGATGGATGGATAACAAATAATTATCCAGGAATGGATGAAAATGCAGATAAGAGTGAAAATAGAAAAGCAAGTGCATTTTTATTGTTTAAACCAAGAGATAATTTTGAAGGCAAATTAACAATTACTAATAACTATGGGGAAAAAAATTTTATGAATGGTTTTGCAACAGATAATTCTGTCTCTGCTAATGATATTAGCAGAGATGATGCAGAAAATGTAAGTTTTGACATGCCTAGTTATGAAAAAGCTAGAACAAAATCAGAAAGTTTAAATCTCGTATATGATATGAAAAATATAAAAATAGAGACTGCTA